>CAZOXV010000021.1:0-10410 GCA_964583935.1 uncultured Methanosarcinales archaeon
ATATCTACAATAGTAGAAATTTAAACATACTTCTAGACACGATCGGGCAGCTTGCCGAAGAAATGATCTACAATAGTAGAAATTTAAACATACTTCTAGACTGATAACGGAGGGCTTATTATGAAATGCATCTACAATAGTAGAAATTTAAACATACTTCTAGACCGAGTTTCTTTGGGTCATCGACGTGCTTCTTATCTACAATAGTAGAAATTTAAACATACTTCTAGACTTATATGTCGTTCCTATTGTACCCTTGTCAAATCTACAATAGTAGAAATTTAAACATACTTCTAGACCGATTCAACGGGATATCATGCCCAGAACTATCTACAATAGTAGAAATTTAAACATACTTCTAGACCGATAAAAGATTCATTGATGCATTAATATCTACAATAGTAGAAATTTAAACATACTTCTAGACTTCCCTTTGGGATGTATTGATTTGTTTAATCTACAATAGTAGAAATTTAAACATACTTCTAGACAATGAGAGAAGCTATTATAGATGGTACATATCTACAATAGTAGAAATTTAAACATACTTCTAGACTATCTGCTTCTCACGCCATCGTGATATCTACAATAGTAGAAATTTAAACATACTTCTAGACGTTTATAAATTTTGTGGGGATGGAGTGGGATATCTACAATAGTAGAAATTTAAACATACTTCTAGACTGGTCTGACTCAAGAAATGATAGATGCATCTACAATAGTAGAAATTTAAACATACTTCTAGACATCATAATCTTGATGGCGCAGTGATTATCTACAATAGTAGAAATTTAAACATACTTCTAGACATTCCATCATTTATCGACCTCTTTCATATCTACAATAGTAGAAATTTAAACATACTTCTAGACAAAAACTACAAAATACCCATTCCACATCTACAATAGTAGAAATTTAAACATACTTCTAGACGGATGAGGCTTTCGCCCAGAGCGAATAAATCTACAATAGTAGAAATTTAAACATACTTCTAGACTAAGGTTCTACCATTACTCGAAATCTCATCTACAATAGTAGAAATTTAAACATACTTCTAGACGCAGTCAGTATGAAGCATACAGGAGACATCTACAATAGTAGAAATTTAAACATACTTCTAGACTTCACCGGGTAGATATAGGGCGTACTATAATTATCTACAATAGTAGAAATTTAAACATACTTCTAGACTTGGTGGTTGATAGAATGAGGTGTGTTATCTACAATAGTAGAAATTTAAACATACTTCTAGACTATAGCTGCAGTACCCGATAGGGGTAGTCCATCTACAATAGTAGAAATTTAAACATACTTCTAGACCAATATACACAGGTTCAGGGCGCGACACTCATCTACAATAGTAGAAATTTAAACATACTTCTAGACAGATCCGGTTTATTCGTGGTCGGCTATCTACAATAGTAGAAATTTAAACATACTTCTAGACTTGATGCTGTTGGAGTAAGGGAGCGAATCTACAATAGTAGAAATTTAAACATACTTCTAGACAGGTGGCGATTTTCGATTATAACATAGTCACTGCTTATTCTCCTCTAGGTTTACCTCATTTTAGACATTCCAAGTCTAAAACTCATTTCAGATAAATATAGTCATCCCCTTTTTTAATAAATGTTCCTATTTGCCGTTAGAACCTCTAAAATGGCAAAAATTAAAGATATTAAAAAAAATGACACAAAAAATAAAGACCTAGGTTTGCAATTCTCTAATACATAAGCAGATCTGTTTCCTCATTCTTAGCATATCCGAACCTCAGAATCTGGTTCTCTGCAGTTATCTTGAATATTAAGACACTATCCCCTTGACCAAATCGTTTTTCAAACCGACTTCTAATTTCTTCTTGAACTATCTCCAATATCCTTTTGCTATTGTTTATCTCATATACCGAATACTGAAGCCTTCTTCCATAGCTAAGAATAAATTTTGAAAATTCAGTTCTCAGATGATCATCTTGGATATCATACGTCAAAATTATCATTTGCTTCCCTCTATGTTAAAAATTGGAAAATTATTCATCCCCTTCATAAACGACCTATAATACGATTGAATATAAAGAAATGTTTCTTCCTTATACATCAGAATTTCCTTTAAAAATAACTGAGAATACTTTTTATTGAATTCTCTCTTCACTTGAAACTGCCCATTCTTAAAATAAAAATCATCCCGATTTATCTGCTTCAGATTAAAACTTTTTCTTATACGTCGGTCAATAATACACCTAAAAGGTTCCATCAAATCACAAACTAATGACTTTCTTTGAAAAAAGAGCTTATGGTAAAACCCGCAATATGTGTCAAAGCCATAAAGTTCCAAATTTGCCTCTAAGAAATTAAAGAGGTAATGATAGCCGATATCCAACAGTAAAGTAAAGATATCGCTCTTACATCTAGGCTTGCGGCCTTCAAAATTCAAATTTTTAAAATGGGTTTCAAAGAAAATTTTTGAGACTGTTCCTTCAATTCCTAATAACTCCTGGCTATTTTGAACTTTATTGATCTGTTCAAAAAGCTTTTTTGTCTTTGATATATTATCCCTTTCCTTAACAGTCTTGTATCGTAATGAATTCATTAAGTGGATTTGGTTTGTGACCTTATTGCTGACGATGTGCTTAGCAATTTCTAGATCATTACTATTAGCATATTGCTTCTTTCTCAATAAAAAATTTCCTTTGTTATCAGGAAGAATTGAAAAATATGATTTAAGACTGTAATTAAGAAACACTATGGGAACAGCATATTTCTTTGCATTCTTTATCAGCACAGAGGTGATTGAGAATTCTCCTAATATAAAAATCATAAAAATTTTTGTACATGGATGCTGCAGAATGATTTTGTCTTTCTCATCAACAAGAATAAGGTTAGAGTTCCTAAACCTAAATTTTTTAGAGCTATCACTCTCGATAAAAAGTATTTGCTTAGCCATAAAATCCGGTCTGCTTAACATATGTTTAATCTCCTTTATAATAATCACACAATTCTTTATATATACACATCCTGCATTTGTTGGGATTTTGCGTAAAGGTATTGTCTTCCAATGAAAATAGCTTTATTCCTCTTATAATTTCTTTTAATCTATCTTTATCATCTTTTCCCGGCAATGCAACATCATATATTTTGTTATCTGAGAGGGATTGAAAACGTATTTTCTTTACGATGTATCCCATTTCCACGAGGCAGAAATACTGCGCATAAATTTGCAAATAATATCCTTCGTAAATCTTTTTTATCTTATTTTTTCTCTCTGTAAGCACTCCATTATTAACATCAAAAAGATCAATTTTCCCATATACACCAAGCTCTTCACTGAAAACATCAATCCCTTCAAGACTTGATTTTTTTGTTGAATATGTCTGCTTGTCAACGGATTGATGAGCATTCTTTCCCTTGGTCTGATAGGTGGTATGATAGAGCGCTTCATCAAAGGAAGAATACAAATTGTGAAAATATATACTTCTTGGACAGAAAATAAAATCATTGAAGTTTGATATTATTATGTTCTGTTCCACTCTGCACCTACCTGCACAAATTGCAGCCATTCTTTATTACTGATAGCTAGTTTCAGTTTTTTCCATTCTCCTTCGTGGGATCTGATTTGTTGGAGTGCCCACAAACCCTTTTTCGCAATATGGAATGCCCCATTTGCATCGGCATCCACTGGCAATCCATCACCTGCTTTGCGGCTATCATAAAACTCGTTATTTTTGTTCTTCACAGGAGATATGAGATAATCATCTCCGGATTCAGTACTCTTGCTAATGCTATTGCGCATTTGTACAGTAAGCTTGAAAAGTTCAAATAGCCTTTCAAAGAATTTTTTCTCTGTTTGGGAGATGATCTGGTCCCTTAAGTTGTTCTTGTAATCAATGCCGTGTGTGTCAAACAACTTTTTCAACTCATCTGAGAGAATAATTTCTTTGTTATCCCACTGATTATTTTTCTCAGGATTTTTAAATGTCTTTATTCGATCTCCATGCGTGCAAATAATCCAAGCTTGTCTTGTCCCATCAGCTTTGGCATTGAATTTTGAGTATTTTTTGACTTCAAACTCAAAATAACCCTTAGTAGTGTTATAGCGGATATCATCAAAATTTCGGAAAAACCACTTTGCCTTTTCTAAATTTTCATATCGAGTATTGAATAGATTGACAAAGCCGGTAGTGGGGTCTATCTTACTTGTATTCCACGCAGGAACATAAAACAAGAATCCACTCTGTTTCCCTAGCTTTTGAAAGCTTACAAACTTATTAGTCAGCTGCAGAGCATGATATAATCCTCCTGATTTATTATTAGCCTTGTCCTTAAACACCAAATAATTGAGCTTATTTATCAATTTTTTTTCAAACTTCTGATAGACCTGTTTTTCAACCTTGGAACGACCTCGTTTAAATCCAGAATTCAAATCTTCCATAACCACAATTGCGTTGTGTTTTACCATCAGTTCGACGATCTTATGTATCACCTGTGAGATATATCCCTCTTTTAGTTCCTTGATTGTCTCTATCGTCCCCCAGTTTTCCCGGGCTCGGGCTCGTTCATCTTCTCTTTTGTCAAGGAGAGTGCGGTATGGTGTTTTGACTTCAACGTCTTTGTTATTTTCATTTTTGTAGCTAGTGATGATATCATTTAAGCTGAATTGCTCCAAAATTTCCCCTTTTTTGTTAATGAGAGACACATAAATCAAATGCCGTTCTCCACGGTCTATACCGATGATGTTTACGTCAGAATTATTTTTGAGATACTCGAGAACATCTGAGTTGATATATTCATTCCCTATCGCTTTAAAATTCAAAGTAATGGGGACATGAAACTGAAACCTATCTACTGTAAAGCGCCTATCTTTGACAATATCATATTCAAAGACACTTTGCTTCTTGGCATTGTTTGGGTTCTTGTTCTCAATAGGTTCGTTCGCTTTGTGGACAACCTTTTTATCTGTCGGGACCGATTTTTTTCGATAGAATATTTCTGCTCGACCATTGAGCTTGTACACTACATTTTTCAGATTCTCAGTATCAAACAATGCTTTCCAGTACATGGTATGTAGGTTAGGTTTTCCTTTTGAGTATTCAGAAAAGTCCTTATTCCAAATCTTAAACAAAAACAACTTCCCTTCATCCACAAGTTGATTGATATAGCTTTTAGGGACATCCTGAAAAGTGATTTTATACCCTTGCTGCTCTACTTCCCTATAAAAACCACTTAGGTCTTCATATGAAGAAGTATCTGAGAATTGAAATCTAAATTTTTTCCAATCTTCATGCTTTGCAATAGACTCTTTAAAGAAATCAATCAAATTGTGGCAATCTTCAAGGTTAAATTTTTCACCTTTCTTGTGAGTTCCTGCTTGATATTTCTTTTGCAATTCTTCAGAGGGTGCGAACTCATGAATTCTGCTCTTTGAGAAAAATACTTTTGGCAACATTTTATTTGCACCCGGCAGTAGTTTATACACCATCTTCTGGTATACCAATTCTCCTGGGCTTGCCTGCGGAATGTTTCTAAAGATATTGTTATTCCCTTTATCCATAATTCCCAAATAGTACAATCCATTTAATCGCAACAATACTGAAGTATTATCCGGCTCTTTGTTAACATCCCAACCATCCAGTAGAGTACTATTCTGAAAATTCAGCTTGAACTTCTCAGTACTATATGCTTTTTGTGTAGCGTAATTTCGTACCTTATTGTATAGGGGAATTAATAGTTGCAATTGATCATAATAGACTTGAAAATGGGTATAAAACATTTCGTCTTTTTCCAGAGGGGTATCGCTTGGCAAAGACAGTGGTTTCACAAAATGTAAGAACTCTTTCAAGCTGTCTAAAAATGCTTTAATATTATCTATGGTTTCCTCATCTTGGTGCAAACGTTTATCCTTGGGGTATTCAGTATTCAAGATCCCTTTGATACAACTGTACTTAGCTTCAATATTAGCAATAAGTTCAAACTCTTTATCACTACCATCTTTTTTTGCTGCCTTGAAATACGTTTGGAAATAATCAGCAACAGGATGATCCTTTTCCTTTAAATTTTTGAGCGCTTCATGTTCATTCCTGTACATGAAAAGTGCCTTTTCAATTTCAGCAATAGAAAAATGAGATTTTTTCAGTTTTTTAGTTGATGCTTTTTTCCGCGTTTGCAGAATGGAAAATTCCAATGCGGATTTAATCATATTCCAATCATCAAAAAGTGCTTTTGAAATGTTGGTAAGTCCCCGATCATTACGGATGTATATTTTATTCAGATCATAACTCTTGAGCTGCGCAACCAAACTTTTTATTTTTTCAAGAACATTTTCAGTTTCACCCTTGCCATCTTGTTGAAAAGCCAATAGGTTAGCCTTGTAATATTCTTCTATCGCATTCAAGACTTTTTGGCTAGCAGTTTCATTAAAGCCATCTTCAAATACTTCTGGCAAGAAAGATATTCTTTCCCTATCGCTCAGTATTTGCTTATAAAGCTGCTTGAGTTTGGGAATCTTATCCTTCGGAATCTTATCCTTCTTATCCTTCTTTTGGTTATACAGATTAATATACTCATTTAATCCCTGAATCTTTTTTTGCCCTTCTTCTAAAGTTCGTCCACCGAGAATCAGGTTATATGCATCGATCTGCTTTTGGGTGAGAACATTATTGTAGTAATTAAATTCAAATGCCTCATCAATCCTTTTTATGTCGAGATACTGCGCTATTTCATTGAAAAGAATCATACATTTTTCGTATAATTCAGGTGTTGATTTTATCTTTTGGAAAGTCTTGATATTATCTAAAAATTTTGGAAGATTTTCATGTATCAATCGATATGCGATAGCGGTCGATTGCTCCTCCTCTGTGTACATATTTTTTCGATTGGTGTGAAATCCTGTGAAGTATGTAGTAAATTTTTTGAATTCTTCATCAAAGTAGTATTCTTCTTGCTGTGATTTTATCCATTCTTCAAGCAATTTTGTAAAAAGCTCCTTTTTGTCAATTTTTGAGAAAATTTCCTTCGCTTCACCCGTGCGAAAACCCTTAGCGATTTCTGTTCTGAGATCAGCTTGTACTTTCTTGAATTTCTTCTTGAAGGCATCTTCCTTTTTCTTTTCAGGAGATGCATTGTATAAGTCAGCAAACGCACTGAGGTGTGTTAATTTTACCCTTGACATCGCTAATTCGATGAAACTCTTATGAAAACCGTCGATAGTTTCCTTCATCCTTTCATAGCTTTTTGCTCGTTCCTCATCTTGACTTATCAATCCTTTCCTCTCAATGTTCTCAAGCGTCTTTCCAATAGGCTTTAATTCAAAACGCAATGTCTTTGATAAACGATACATATTCGTAAAATTGTCAAAAATTGATTTTTTTCGTGCCATTCTTACATTCCTCCCTAGTTTCCACATATCCAAAAAATTACTCTTCCCACTTCTTACAATAAAACTTATAGCCGCAGAAGCGACACTTATTCTCATCCTCTGCTTCTTTGAATTCTGTCTCATAATCTCTAGCTATGCTCTTACAGAGATTACGAATCTCCTTTTTTACTTCGCTAATCCTAAAGCCCTTTGTCCTACCATCTGAACCCTTCACTTCGTCACCATCAACAGTCATTTCAAGCGGTTTATCAAGCTTGAGCATATCAAGCGTCAATTTAGATACCTTATAGCCTTTTTCAAGAAGAGCAAGTGCATAGAAGCCAAGCTGAATGTTACGCTTTTTAACTTCTATCGTTTTCTTATTCGTCTTGTAGTCAATGATTTCAATCGTGCTATCTTCAAACTCATCTATCCTATCAGTTTTACCATTCAGCCTAAAACCATCAATATCGAGCGACAGCTTCAATTCAACCTTTGAGTTTTCATTATACTTATTCTTATTCCTTTTCCAGAAAATATTCAGTAAGCGTTTTGCTTCATCTAGATCAACAGAAGCAAAATCTCCTTTATGCTCAGAATCGGCAAGCGATAAAAACTGGTCAAGAGAAAAATATCCATCTCGAACGCCAATTTCACATACTTTATGCACAAATGATCCCAATGTAGCACCACCGCCCTCTCCATCAAAATCACCACGTTCCGGCATATGATAAATTTGTGACAATTCGTACCGCTTTGGACAATCCATATAGGTATTCAATGAAGAAGGACTGAAGGTTATACTCTTTGAATCAAACTTAAGAAGACTTCCAACCTGTGCTTTATCTATCTCCTTTTGCAATATATTGTCCGAAATATCTACTTTTTCAGGACTCACAGCTTCCCCTTCTCTGCAAGATAGGTATTTTGCCAATCGAACCGCCAAATCGTCATAAGACTCTGTGTCAAGTGCCATAATCAACTGTTCTTTCAAAGAGGACTTATGTTGTTCATGATGGGAATTTGGAGCAAGGATCATGGATCGCTCCTCAGTATCTTCGGTAAACACTACATTTGAGTTCTCTTGATACTGAATCTCATGCAAAAACGCTGAAGCAGCAGTAGAATCAGGCTCACCCTTATAGTCACGTGCGAATGTCAGTACCAATTCTTGTTTTGCACGAGTGAATGCTACGTAGCACAGACGACGCTCCTCATACAGCATCTTCTCTTTGTCGTATGCTTTTGTTCGTTTCTCTATTTCTTTTTCTTCTAGTCCTTCTTCACGCCAATCATCAATCTGCGCTTTAAAATCAGGCAGTAATTCTTTTGGAATTAAAGGTTCATTTGGAGTACGACCAACTGGGAAACGATCTTTTGCCATGTTACAGACAATTACGCAGTCAAATTCAAGCCCCTTTGCTGCATGTATTGTCATCATTCTAACAGCATCAATGTGCATGATCCTGGATGCATCCACATTCACCCCTAATGCATCAATGATTTCAAGATAGTTCACAAAACCACAAAGTGTCCTATCATGTCGTTCATAGTATTCAGATGCCAGCTCATGGAATTTCTTAAGATTGAGCATAGCTTCAATATTTTCTACTGACCTGGCAAAACTAAATGCTCGATTTAAACCGATGACCTCATACACATCCAACACCAAATCAGGAACTGATTTTACAGATGATTGCATGATCTCTCGCAGTTTTTCTACAATGCGATGAATCACCTCTATGGCTTCAGAAGATAAATCCACCTCATCAATCGCATTAAGAAGTATCTCATCAATTCCCTTCTGATCTAGTAGTGGAGTTCCATTAGGGTTTATCTTTTTGATGTAGCGTCCCATTTTCACAGAATCTTCAGGAGATAGTGTGTTTTTGTAATGGAAAAGATGCCACCATGCCTGTTCTCCTGTGCCGGTTCGTTCAATGAGATTATTTAAGATAGAAAGATATGCAATTGCAGTCTTAATCTCTGGTTTTTGTAACAGATCAATCTTTCCAGCAGATATGACTGGAATCCCTTTGAGTTCAAGAGCTTTTTTGATGATTTCTGCTTGCTTGTGCGTTCTATGCAGGATGCAAATCTCTTCTTTTGGCATGCCTGTATCAATCTTTTCTTGTACTTTTTCTGCAATAAACCGTGCTTCTTCTTCAGCATTTACAAGTGCGGTTACCTGGACTTGATTTCCTTTCCTTCCCTCAAAATTCTTGACATGAACGCAATCATCGGGATTCTCATAATTATTTTTAATAAGTTCATATGAGACAGCAAGGATTGTATCAGGGCATCTTCTTCCCTGGTCAAGTTTGAAAATACAAGATTCATCAGCATGAAAAACTTCCTTAAAATGTTCGAAACTCTCTTTGTAAGAACCTCGAAATCCATAGATCGATTGATTGAGATCACCGACCACCGTAATATTGTGATGAGCAGCAATAAATGTGATGAGCTCGAACTGGAGTTTGTTGGTATCTTGAAATTCATCTACAAAGACATATTTGAACTGCTCTACATACTTATCGGCTCCATAGCGTCGGAAAAGCTGAAGCGTATAGTCGTTGAGATCAGAATAATCGAGGAGTGAATTTTTCTTTTTGTATTCATCATATTGCCCCCATGCCTGAAGAAAATCTTGAAATTTCCTATATCCTTCTACTTGCTTAACATATGCTGCTGCATCTTTTTTTTCTTGTCTGTGTGCTTTTTGTTCTTCCTTACTAAACAGATGAAAGGTTTGTAAGAATTCTTTTTGGGCATCATAGTGTTCGTCTGAATCTATTAGACCATCTGCATACTCTTCGAATTGATCTCTTGATATACCAAAATCTTTTGCAGACATAATTGTTGATATGTAACGGTTTGCCCAATATGGTGTGATACCAAGATCTTTATGTAGTACAACTTTTGCATCGTCTGGAAGAAGTATATCAAATCCTTCATCAATACCTACCAGATGACCATCTTCTCTCAGTACTTCTGCGCAGAAAGCATGAAACGTATGAACTGTGACCGCTTCTGTGCTCTTGAGTTCTTCTTGCATGCCTTTAC
>CAZOXV010000022.1:0-10339 GCA_964583935.1 uncultured Methanosarcinales archaeon
AATCCAACATATTGATTATATTTTGTACCAATATTTCTAAATTCACTTTCAGCCTTGTGTAACTTCTCTGAAACTTTGTCCAGGGATTCAACTTTCTGGTTAATGTCAGAATTAACTTTGCTAAATGCTGAATCAATATTCACTGATTCAGCGTCATACTTTTGAGTTATAAGACCCAAATTGGATAATAGATTTTCGAGAATTGAAAGTGTTTCTTTTTCCTTATTGAATACACTTCCTTCCTCATTTAGCTCGTCATGCATTTCTTTGAAAAAATTAATCATCTCATCTCTTCTTTTTGAAACATCTTCAGAAAGCTTATTCTGAATCTTAGTCATCTCGACTTCACGCTTGCTTGTATCTTGGATGCTCTTAAGTTTGTCTAATGATGATCTTGCCCTTTTTGCAGAATTTTCAATACCTTTAACCAGTTTAATCATATTCCCTAGCTGAGAATTAAATTTCTGGTCCAAAGAATTAATATCATGCAACATGTTCTCAAGAAGAGTTACAAGACCAGTCAAACCACCCTGTACAGGAACACTCCCTCCACCTTGAATCATATTAAGCTCTGACTCCTGGATACGTATCACTTCTTCTGCTGCAGAGATGACTTCATTGTAATTTGGTAATGTTTTGAAGAACTCATCATTCTTTATACGCTCGTATTCCTTTTTTGATGCTTCAAGATTTTTTGTCAATTTTGAGCGCATTCTCTTTAAATTTCTGTAAATCCTCTTGTCTGAACGTGAATCCTGTTTCTCAGCTTTGATATCTTCCTCTTCTTTTTTCTCCATTGACTTTAGAATATTATGTAGGGATTCAGCGAAAGAGATAACCTCTTCAGGGTTTACTTTAGGATTGAAAGAACGAAGATGCTCTACAACCTGAGATATTTTGCTTCGCATCTCTTGTTTATCAGAAAATTCTTTTGCAAGACCCTCTTTTTCTTTCTCTACATAGGTTCTTACATCTAAAATTTTAGTCTTGAAAAATTTAGAATCATGTTTAGAATTGAATTCCAACTTCTTCTTACCAAGTTCCTTTTTACTATCATCTACACCGCCTGGTTTATCAGGAGCAGTTCCTGACTCATTGTCTGAGGTATCACTGGGTTTATATTTTGGATTTCTGATTTTATTAGCTAATCGATCACCAAGAGCATCACCAATCTTTCCAAAGAAACCACTTTGACCAGATCCTGAGCGATTACGAGAACCCCCCATGAAAAGCATAATAATTCCTGCAATGACAAAAAGAATTCCAGATGCGGCCCAAGAGCTCCCTGCAAAACCCTGTCCAGCCCAAAGCGCAACACCGAGTATAAGAAGAAATTTCCCCATTTTTTTTATGAAAGGTTCATTTGGATTATTTTTGAATGAACTTACTAGAAAAAGAGCACCCAAAATCAAACCAAGCATTAAAGGACCTATTGTGCCAACAGTACCGAGTAATGCATTTACGTTACTCTGGACATTATTGACAGAAAAACCACCATTAGAATAACTGCTTCCACCAATCAAACTTATTGTTGCAATTGCAGAAACTATGCCAGATATTTTTCGTAGCATGTTTTCATCTAGATTTCTCATATTCGCAGATGAAAGGCCTAGCTGAACAAGTTGATAAAGAAAAGCATAGATAAGGACTATAATAAGAACAGTCATAAAATAAGGATTAGAAAGTATGAAAAGTACCAACGCAGAACCTCTGCCAAAAACAGCTGCGATATCTTGGGCATTTGCAGTTACTAGAGTTGGAATAAGAAATAACAAAAATATAGAAAAGAAGCCTAACCTAGCCAAAAAAATTCGCTTCATACAAAACACGTCCTCACAATACTTCTTAAGAGGTTTGACATATAAAAAGTTATCTAATAAAAGTGTGAGATAATAGTATATTTCTAGACTAAAACTGTAATGAAAAAACTAGAACAATGCTTGGAATATTGCATTCAAAACAGTGAAAAAGATTAGATAGAAACCCAAAGAACCTCCCACAAAGATAGGTATATATTTTATCCCGCCTCTTACACTACCTTTTTCTAGCATTGCTACAATCATCGACGAACACACAGCTATCAAAACAAGAGCCACCATAGAAAATATAAAGAATCCAGAGGAATCCGGTTGCACAACAGAAAAAGACATGGGAAGTCCTGTCGTTGAACCAGCACCAGACGCGGAAGCAAGCCTTGTTGAGAACTCAGCAACAATGTTCATTATATTAAACGAAAGAGCAAAGAGTCCCGGACCTATTACCATCACAACAGCACCTATGAATATCATGTAAGACAAAACCGAAGTTCTCATTTCCATCTTCAACTTCTTTGTATTCTTCATATTCATTATAACCCTATCAAGTATGTCTGCAATGGCACCTCCAGATCCAATCTCACCAACAATTATACTTAATGTACGTTTCAGAGAATCAGAATCATATTTATCAGAAAGCTCTTTGAGTGCGATCTCTAAATCTGTACCAGTAAGTACTTTTTTTGCAGTAAGAGATATCTCATCAGCAAGCACAGAGAATTCAGGAGTAATAGACGCCCACAGAGACTGCTCAAAAGACATTCCACCACGCAGATTTGTAGCGACCATTTCTAAAAAATCAGGAAGTACTTCCTCCATCTTCACAGTCCTTTTGAATATTATGACATCGTAAGCAAAGTAAAGTATTAAACCAAACAACAATGCAAAAGCAAGATTAAGAGAGGCATATAAGATAAAAATCAAAACAAGCTGAGTAACAGGATTGAAAAATCTGTTTATAACCCAAGGATAGACAAATACCATAAATATAACCGCAGTTATAACCAATGAAATGAAGAAAATAAGCCCAAAAAAATCGTAAGGAGCTTCTCTCATTCCTGCCTTTCGAAAGTACGATCTAAGATGTGGCCTAAATTTCTTAGGAAGTATTGCCTTTCCTATTTCGTCAAAAAATGCCATGAAATCAATCCTTATTATTCATTCTCAAATTATTTATTCTCAATATGTTAAATTTAACTTATGATTAAAAAGATACGCTTGGACGTATACTTCTAAATAGCGACATGAAAAACAACTGTATTAATAGTATTATAAAGATTAAAGCTGAATAACCAACAATGTCAAGCCTGATTGACATGAAACTTAAAACTATGACTATAACAGTCATACCCAATGATGGAATAACTATAGCCATGAGTAGATAAAACATTGCTATTGAACCTAATTTCTTTGAATATTCCTGAATTTCATTCATCTGCTCAACTACAAGGTCATTCAAAACAGACTGTAATGACGTAGAAATATCTATTCCTAAGCGAAGTGAATTATTTACTGTAAATAGAATACGCCTAAATTTTTCAGAAGGTGTAAGGACCATTGCGTTACCCAAAGCTTCTTCAATAGGTGTTCCAAAATTAATATCATCAACAATCTCCTGGAAATATTTTCCTGCAACACCATGGGCCCTTGTACCCTCTATAAGAGCATTAAAAAATGGCGTTCCAGACTCAAGTTTCACCAGCAAAAAACGACCTGCATATATTACTTCTTTGTCGATATCATGCTGAACATGCTTCATCTTAGCTTCAAGATTTAGACTTAAGAATTTATAGAATAGCACAAAAATCACCAAGGAAGATACGGCAACTATTGAGAATAACAAGAAAGGTTCAAAATCTCCTTCTTTTGCAAGTAGAAGATATACAAAAAAAGATACTGTAACTGTATAGAGAAAAGATATCTTCAAAAGATTAGTAACATATTCCTCGGGAGTCTTCCGTTCATGTGCAATTTTAAGTTTTCCAGCAATTTGTGGATTTCTCCGTACTATATATTTAACAAGCCACATTTACAAACAACTCCTATTAACCCCTATTTTCAGATGTCGTAACATCACATAACATAACAAGCAAAACATCTTATAACTTGATACCAACAAAAAACAATGAAACTGTAAAAATTACATTGTAGTGCTCTTCATCAGGTCACCACGATAATATTTCGCCATAACAACCCCAATCTTATGAACATTATTTATGTTTTTCTTCAATAACCAATTCAGCACATACATCTTTTTCTCAATATCCTCGTTGACTTCGGCCTTGCTCATTCCAGTGTACAAGCCAATGACTTCATATGTCTTAACTTGCTCTGCCACTCTTACTTGAGTTTGTTGACGCGGATCATACTGAACCACAACACGCGGATCACCAGTTTCAGTCATCTCAGCAATTTGTAAAGTCATCCTTTTCCCGGTTCTCCGATCACGATTCTGTATTAAAAAACCACCGAGAGAAGATAGTATTGGTTTAGGAATCATTATTGGATCATTAGTAAGTCTTTGCATAGCCTCGTATACATTGTTAGCGTGGAATGTTCCATATACAGAATGTCCAGTATGCATAGCCTCAAACAAAACTTGTGCTTCTTCATGTCGTCGTATTTCCCCAACAACAATCCTATCAGGACGCATCCTCAAAGAATTTACGACAAGATCAAGCATTGTTATCCCACCCTTACCTTCTGGGTTTGGTAATCTAGTCTCCATTGGTACCCAATGCAGTGTGTTAGGAAGAGTAAGCTCTCTAGTGTCCTCGATAGAGATTATCCTTTGATTTGGAGGAAAAAAGTTGGCGAGTGCATTAAGCATACTTGTTTTACCAGAACCAGTGCCACCAGCAATAATCATAGAAAACTCATTCTCAATCATCTGCCAAACAACCGCAGCAGAGAACACATTTATTGTACCTTCATTTATGAAATCCGTAATTGTCCAAGGCTCAGATCTAAACTTTCTAATAGTCAAAGTGTTACCTTTGGTTGAAATTGGGCTCAAAGTTGCATTGACCCTGTCACCAGTAGCAAGGTGTGCATCAAGAAGAGGATTAAGTAGTGTAATCTCTTTATTAACATCACGCCCTATCATTGTTGCATAGTGTCTTATCTTGTTTTCTTTAAGAAGCAAGATATTAGTCTTTACCCACCCATATTTCTTGTGATAAACCCAAATTGGTTCTTTAGCATTATTCACAACAACTTCCTCAAGATTATCATCTTTTAACAAAATCTCAATATTGCCAAGACCTAGGTTCTGCTCAAGAAGATAATTCATCATCATATCTTTAGACTCTTCATCCGATTTAGGAAAATAAACATTTAAGAGCTTAGACATCTCATCTTGAAACTTCTTTTTTATAGCTTCTTTATCAGCTACATCCCTTAAGTCAATCTCTCTAGTTCGTATTCTTGAAACAAAATCTTCCCTTATCTTTTCAAGTATTATTTTTGTCGTAGTAGTTATGTTAGCTATAGAAATAGAATACTCGGGTACAGAATCATTAGGTCTCTGCAGGATAGTAATATCAACAACTATTTTATTCATCTGGAGTTCATATTTCTCAAGAACTTTTCCATCTGAATTATTTTTTTCTTCAATCTTATTACTTGAAAGGTATTTTTCCTGATTCTCATCTTCTGCTTGAGTCACCCTACCACCACACAATCACATACATTGAACAAACATTAACCCACATAAAACATAAACTCATAATTCAACATCCAACTTGTAAACATAAAACCCACAAACTTCCTAACATAACAAGCAACCTCAATAAGACAAAGTAGCAGATTTAATTCAAACCGCATCTAATGCCTTAGGAGATGCATAAGCTTCATTTCCCTGATTATCAGACAATATCCCGTTCAAAATACTTAACATCTGCTTAGCTTTTACATTTTCCGGTTCTGATTTAAGAACAGTATTAAGTAAATCTCTCGCCCTAAAATAGTCTTTACCATTGAAGGCAGTTATAGCCTGACCCATTATATTATCCTCATTGCCAAACTTTTCCTGAAGATGCGAGTTCTGAACCATAGGAACAGCATACTGCAAAGAAGGATCATCAGGATTCTCACTCTGTCTTTCCGCATAAACATCGACCTCTTTACCTGAATTATTCGGAGGGTCCACAAGATTTGTTTTAAAGTCTGCAGCAACACGTGGAACCTCGTCAATCGAGCCTTCGTCTTTATCAGAAAACACAAGGTCTGGATTCTCTGGTTCGGATAGTTTTGAGTTTTTGACTTTAGGAGCATTTGAAAAAGGATTCTTTTTATGAAAAAGACCTGATAAAGAAAATCCTTGAGAGTTATGTGAAGATGATTGTTTGTTTTCTATTTTCTGTGATGAACTTTGGTTTATTGCACCTTTACCTGAATTCTGTGTGACAGGCTTAGAAGAGCTTTGTCCATCTGGCTTTGCGGATTCTTCACGTGGTATGCCTGTAGGAATATCGATTCCATGAGCTGAAAGAGAATTATAAGAATTATCTTGCGAGTCTAAAATGTCTTTATCTTTTGAGTCAATGTCATCTTTTTTTTTAACACTAGAAGCATCAGATTCATTAGCACTTGACTGCTTATCAGAGTTAGAATCAGAACTAGGACTACCGCTATTTTCAGAAGGTCCTGCAGAAGGTCCTGCAGAAGTTGAACTTCCTGAATTTGGTGATGAGCCAGCAAAATTTACTGGAAAACTTACCTTTGCACCTAGCATCTTCAACTCATTATATAATTCACGAAGTCGTTTGGCAATCCTAATCTCGTTTTGAACTTTGAGTATTTCGTTATGAAGTTGTAACTTGTATATACCAGAATTAGACGGGAGAGACAAATAAATCTTATTAAGCGATGTTAGATATCCCTCAGCATCTTCAACACTACCAGATTTTAATGCTTCCTGAACACGTAAACGTATATTTGTAACTCTTCCTCTTGCCTCTTTCACAATGTTGCTTTGAATATGCTTATCAACTTGAGTTATATTTTTTTGAAGCATAGTAAGTCTTTCAGCAATGGAAGATTTCTCGTTTGTTAAAAGAGATGGAAAGGAATCGTGATATTTTTTTATATCATTATATACAGATTTTGCATCATCGATGTTATTTCGAGCCAAGGATTCCCGGGCTTCTGCCATAAGTGAGTCTATCTTAGCAACAGTAGATGGATAATTTTCACGAAACTTATGTATTATCTGTAAAAAAACAGTATTCAGCTCTATAAGACTTTTAGATATGTTATCGGGAGCATTATTTGAAGCGGAAACAGAATTGCAAAAATTAGTGTAGAGTGTGTATGCTTCATCTATCTTATTTTCTTTAAGCAACATATAAACATTTTCAAGAGGGTTTCCTTGTGATTTCTGCACAGCCTTCTTTTTCACATAGACAGGAGCATCACTTTCAATCTCATTCTGTATCTCCGATTCAAAATCATCAATGTTGATAGAGAAATCATCTTTTTCTTCTTCTTTATGCTCTTTCAGAGAGATAAAAGGAGTTGTAAATTTGTACTCTAAAGAGAGTTTATCTTCTTCCACAAGAAAATCAACCCACGTCTCAACAGTCTTTGAATCAGCCCCCAATTTCTTTGCAGCATCAGGTATAGAAATAGTTCCCGTTGTTTTCAAAAGACTAACAAGTCCATCAACACCCGTTTCAACGTTACTTTTCCCAGCCATAGAGGACTAAATTAATATGACTTTAGTTTAAAAATGTTCTTTATTAGTGTTGAGTAGTAATTTATTCTTCTGCAGGAGTTTGTTGTGGTGTACAAGAAGTATCAAGCAAGCATTCTCTGCTAAACTGACAAAGGCTTCCACCAAAGTGTTCAGGAAGGCTATAACGCTCAGCATAGAAAGTATCAAGATTGAAAAAAGTTGGATTTCCAAATGGAGATTCTAGAGACGCAAAACTATACAACTGGCGTTCATTTTGGCCTACTATCTCTCTACAACTAAATAAATTTTCTCCGCGTGGAATGTTGTAATAAAAATATTTATGATCAACATTCGAACGATTAAACCAATTGTTAGGCAACGCAGTACGAGTCTGATTAATAGTTGCTCCAGAGAAAATACGATTGATATTTACAAAAGATTCGATACCACAGCAATCAGATGTGTGGTGACTATTGACAAGTCTCTGAAAATATGAAGGACCTAACCCAGGAGCAGCAGAATAGTACATCCGCCTATAAAAATCAAGGGTTTCTTGACGTGTACGTATTGGCTTCGAGTCTTCAACTATTGTATTATTAAATTGCCAATCAGGACCAAAAGTTTGTTTTGTTTTCATAACATATAGAGGATCAGGCAACCCAGACAAGGAAACATCAACATTTATAAGATGATCTTCATATAGCCATGAAGCGGCATCGCCACGTACAGATATTAAGAAAGAAGTTGTAAAATTAACTCTAACAGAAAAAGCCCTATTCTGTTCGATATTGAGATTAGGCATAATCTCAGATTCTATAAAATCCTTATCTAAAAATAGTTGTCCATCTTCATCAGTTGGCCAAGGATTTCCCGAGCTATCAATAAAGTCAATTTTAAATTGAAATTCATCCATAAAGATGTTTCTAATTAGATTAAGATTACCAATAAGAGAAGAACTATCTTCAAAGCGGAAACGCCTATTTTCTGGAAGATTCCAAAAATCCATTGTATCGCTACCAACCACTATGAACCTTTTTAGATACTCATTCAAGTCTTGCAAAGATGAATAGTCGTCCATACAACCAACATCATCTAAACAGTCAATAATATAATCTCCTTCGGAATCCATAGCATCAATATAAGAGAGTATTGCATTCCTTGTGGACATTCGAAGCGTGGTATCAAAATAATTATTCTTCAGGAAAAGCACGTTTGAATCTGCAATGAGAATCTGCTCATGCTCTGCATCTTTCAAAATATTAGCAGTACTTGGAAGAAACATTGAAGAAAACAACATAGTAATTGCAATTATTATGAATATTGATAGAAAAGAGAAGAATATTGATTTCTTCGATGAAATAACTATTGCCATACATGCACCTCAATAATGTAAGGTCCCCATATCTTAAGAGACATATCGTCTGCTTTTATATCACCCATTATTATTGTTTTTGCAGGTACAAGCAAAAAAGACTTATCCTTCTGGAATAAAGGGTTAACATTTCTTGAATAGATAACTATGGATTGACGAAGAAAAGGATCTTTCATGATAACTTCAACTTCGTACTGTTCAGGCACAATTTTCTCGACAACATCCCTCACCAACTCTTCAGAGAACTTGATATCTGATGGTAAACCTAAGAGATTAGAAGGAAAAGGAGGAAGCTGTTCTCGAAAATAAAATTCTCCTACTTGATCTAATAATGAGTTTTCATAATTTTTTATGAAGTTTG
This sequence comes from uncultured Methanosarcinales archaeon, assembly GCA_964583935.1. Lineage (GTDB taxonomy): Archaea > Nanobdellota > Nanobdellia > Woesearchaeales > CAZJJJ01 > CAZJJJ01. Next base: position 9,225 of record CAZOXV010000022.1, read on the forward strand.
GAGCAGTCTGCCCAACACCCATAAGTCGTGAAAATTTGAAATCACTATTATAACGACCAATGGTCATATTAGACATAAAAGCAACCATTGCTTTGCTTGTAAAAGCTGGCTGATCACGTTCTATTTGCTCAATATATGACGAGAGAATAATATATATTCCCAATGAAAGTATTAAGACAGCTACAAACGCATCTATAACAAAAAAATACGCTTTTTTGCTTCTAAGCAGAATCATATGATAATATCAGAAAAAAAGGTATATAAAACTTGCTCATTATAACAACTATGAGTGAAGGTCGCTTGAGACTCAGAATCAAAATTAAAACTCTCTGTCAACAAATAGATTATGTTTCTCATTACCTTCAAGCTCAACAATAATACGTTTAACAATTATCTTAACGGGATCTGGCATAAGCTTGACACGTTTCTTTACGTCATCAAATGACTTGAAAGGCTCCGCACGTTTCTCTTCAATTATTTGCCACATATGTTTCTTTCCAAGTCCTGGAAGCAATTCAAGTTCGTGCATCCTAGTGGTCAATGGACGTGAATTATTGAAAAAATTAACAAAACGAGCCTCATTCTTCCTAACCAAATCAGCAATAATAAACTCTAATTCAGAACCTGCAGTCCCAGTCAATTTAGAAAAAGGAAGCTTGCCACGGATGTGGTGTATCTTATCCCTTCTACCTTCACCAACATAGACTTCTTCGTAAGGCTGTAAAAAAACATCCTTCTTTGGAACCAACTCGAGCAGAGAAAAATAAGTGAGACCAAGAGCCTGAGCTATTGAAGTCTTCCTAAATCCATCTTCCTTTTCAAACGGATAACCGTGTTGCAAGAAATCTAATATGACCGCTTTCTCCTCTTTTGGACGCTCCAAACAAACCACCCTCTGCTAATATACATATGATATGTAACTATAAAAACCTTTCGTAAAAAGAAAAGATTTGAAAAAAATCAACGAGACTCGTCGAGAACATTGACAATCTTTTTTATGTTATCGTTATTTACTGTTAGCGTATAACCAGAAAGTATCATCTTCAAATCATCAGCGTTAATTGGCATGAGATCAAGAATTTTCTTAATGTGGATATCCTTCAGTCTTGGAATCT
>CAZOXV010000023.1:0-10328 GCA_964583935.1 uncultured Methanosarcinales archaeon
ATAGGAGACCACGTCATCATATAAAGAAGATATACATCTATTGATTTCCATTTTTGAGATTGTATTTTTCATGATATTTCTCTGTAATCTCTTCCAGATTAATGTCCATATCTTTTTTTGGTGATATAAGGGATGTATATATTGTAGGTCGCGTTTGAAGTCTCTTTCCGTATGTTGTGCTTGGATATGTTCTAAAGACTCCAACGTACTCTTTGTCCTTGTGCTTCGCGATAATCTCTTCTTTTCTTGGTTTTCTCCTGCCTTCCATTTTGTTCATTAAATTACTTGTTACTTCTTCCAGAGTGATTGTCGCGAATTCTCCAAACTTACTAAGTCCTAGAATTCTTGTAATTCCAGTCATTATTTCTGGCTTATATCTTGTACTGTAGCATACCACCATGTATGGCGGTGCTAATGGTTTTCCATTGTCTCCTATTATTGGTTTTCTTGAAGTTCTTATTGAATGCCAAATATTTTTCTCGAGTTCAGAATCAGGATTAAATTTTTCTCTCATCTGTTGGAAATACATCCTGGGTTGTGACATGCAAATTGAGATACATGAGCTAAGCTTCGTTCTTGAGCCGTAAGGAGGTGCTATATAACCAGGGCAATGGCTCCGCACTATATCCTCTGATGTTGCCCTGGGAGGAACTTGCTCTTTTAATAGTGTGCTTCTTTTGAATGCTGCTTGTTTGTTTTCTAGTATGTTTCTTGCTAATCGTGAGAAAAAACCATTGTCAAGGTTTACACCTGTTGCTATACCATCATGATAAAGAAGTGTTGCATTGTCAAGCTGCATTGAGGCTTTTACATACTGTCTAAATGTTTCTGGCGACTTATCTTGGTATAGCGTTACTTTTGGAGTCATTTCATCACTATCTTTAGGGATAAAACCCCCAGGTAGAAACATGGCGCCTTTGTTATCATGCTCAGAAGTGGCTCCCTCCTCTAAAACCCCTGGAAGCATATTCTCCTCTCTAAGATATATCATCTTCCAAAGGGTCTCTATACGTATGGAAACAATCTCTTTCATAAGTTCATTTCCTAAAATTTCTCTTCTAGAAATCGCCATTATTGAAGAGAAACAAGGTATTATTTATAAGAACTACGACTATTCAGATCGCTTATACAATAAAATTGTATTCTTTTGTCTCTGTAGCTCCATCAACATCGATTTCTCTGATGACTTTACCTTTTCTTCTTGCTTCCATCCTTGCTTTTAGAGGGTCTTTTTCCAGTAGTGCATCATCAACTAGAATGCTTTCTATGACATAAGTATGCTTAATCTTTGCCACCTTCTTGAAACCTTCCACATCGAATAGAAATTCCTCTTGGATAAGAGGCAATAATGATTTATCAAATTTTACTGTGATGAACTTTTCAACTGGTGTATTAGGTTTTGGAAGGCTTTGCTTCATTTTTGTCGTGTTATTGCCCGAGACAACATTCAAAAGCAAATAACTGTCCTTAAAAGCATATACGAATTTTTTAAATGAATCTGCGGATAGGGAAAACTCGACATCATATTTGTTGCCTCTTTTTTTTATTACTTCTACATTGTGCTCCGAGAGTTCTTGTTGCATATCCTTCGATGAAACAATTCGTCCTTTACCATCAAAATTATCTTTGGAGTTTTCAGCTAATATTCGTAAGAATACTTCAGAATACTCGTATCCCGATTGTATTTGAACATTCTTTCCCGTTACTTTAACAATAAATTGTTCTTTTTCAAACTTCCCCATACCGAAGCGCACAAACTTCATGTGCACATGGTTGTCTATGTTGTCATCAACGATTTTTTTTATGAAATTGAATGTCATTTTTGTTCACTCCTTTTTTTCATGTTTGTGTTTGTTATTAGTGTTATTTATATTTTGTCATGATTTTGATATCAAATCACACAAAACTAAAATTTATATAGAGTTTTCAGTTATATGTCTTTATGAATCAGAAACACATTGGTGCTGTTCTTATAATCACTGGCATTATTTTGGGACTTTTCATTTATTCTGCACGAATAAGGGAAGAGAAGCTTGTTGACGCACATATGCAACAGACTGGCTCATGTTTTCTTGAGGATGGAACCTGTCTTCATGCTGAACTGAATTCTGTTTTCTATGTTCTCGGATGGGCGTTTTCCGGTGTTCTTGTACTATTTGGAATTTATCTTTCTTTTGTAGATAAGACCCAAGAATTTATGGTGGATCATCACAATAAAATTTCTGAAGCATTGAAAATTGTGTCTAATAGGGAGTCTGAAAAAGATGCCTTTAATGCTTTCCTTTCTGTTTTTGGAGATAATGAAAAGAACGTGCTTAAGGTAATACATTCGAGCCCTGACGGGATAACCCAATCAACTCTCCGCTATAGGGCTGATGTTTCTAAAACTGCTCTGTCGATGATGCTTAAGGGATTTGAAGAGAGGGGCATAATTTCAAGAAAGGTAGAAGGTAAAACAAACAGGGTTTTCTTTGTAAAAAAATTTTGAACAAAAACACTTCTAAACGTCTAGGGACGTGAATTGTCGTGGTACAAACTTTCTGAACAGTTTTAGTCATGTGGAATATTATATATTTTTTCGCACTTTATCCTGCTGTATATTGCGAAGGAGGTGTTTTCATTGAATAAAAATCAGGTTGATAAGATAATAAAGATAAATGGGATGACATGCCAAAGTTGTGTTAACAGGATTGAAAGTTCTCTTTCAAAGTTAGAAGGGATTAAAAAAGTTAAGGTATCGCTTCCTGACGATGTTGCTAAAGTACGATATGATTCTTCTAAAGTGGATATTGATAAGATAAGGGATGTAGTTCTCAATATGGGATATGCTGTTGATGGAAAAAAGAAAAAAAGTAACTTTTTTGAAGGACTGGTTTACGGACTGATTCCACATACTGGATGCATAGCTTTCATAGTTGCTTCTGTCCTTGGTGTAACAGTGCTTATGAATCTTTTCAGACCATTGCTTATGGATAGGAATATCTTTTATTATCTAATAGGATTGTCTGTGGTTTTTGCAACAGTATCTTCTGCATTGTATCTCAGAAAAAATGGTCTTCTTTCAAGAGACGGAATTGCAAAAAAATGGAAATATCTTAGCACAATGTATGGAACCACTGTTGGAATAAATATTGTATTGTTCTTCCTTGTATTCCCTTTGGTGGCTGATGCATCAACAGGGAATGCTGAATTATCAGGTGATTATTCATCTTTCTCCATGTCGGTTGACATACCTTGCCCAGGTCATGCTCCTCTTATTACTAATGAGCTAAAATCTGTTGACGGTGTTCTTGATGTGAAGTACTCCTTCCCGAACAATTTTGAGGTTTTCTTTGACTCAAGAACAACTAACAATGACATACTATCTATTGAAGTTTTTGAGGCGTACAAACCTACTTTGACAAGTAGTTTGTCCACGGAGTCAACGGTAGAATTATCTGGGTCTGATACACCAAAAGGTTGTGGCTTTCAAGGTACCACCTGTGATGGGGGATGTACAGGGAGTTGTGGTTGTAAATCAGCCAGTGGTGAGACTGTCATATAATCAATTAGATATAATCCAGTTAAAACAACAGTTTATATTTTGAATTTCTTTTGTGATAATATGGATAAGGAAACAATCAAGATAACTGGGATGCACTGTGCCAGCTGTGCTGTTAATGTTTCATCTGCTTTGAAGAAGAAGGAGGGTGTTACTAAGGCGGACGTTAATATCGCTACTGAGAAGGCTATGCTAGAATATGATTCTTCAAAGATTTCGAAAGATGATATTGTAAGTACCATAAAAGATGCTGGATATGATGTGGATACTGGTGGCAAGTTAGATACGAATCTGGAGTATAACACTGCGAAAAAACGTTTGCTGATTTCATCAATACTTGCAGGGACTATAATGGTCCTTATGGTAGTCCACATGTTTTTTGTTTCAATTCCTGGTTACCTTGCTATTGTTACCCTTTTAGCATTCCCTGTAGTTTTCATTGCAGGATTCCATGTGCATAAGGCAGCGATAAAGTCTATGCGAAATCTGTCTCCTAATATGGATGTGCTTGTCTCGTTAGGTTCTGCTCCGCCTTTTCTTATAGGTCTTCTTGGGTTTTTCCTTCCAGTACAGACATTCACAGAGATGGCGGCGACAATAATGACATTTCATCTTGTGGGAAAATACCTTGAGTCGCGTGCTAAGGGGAAAGCATCTGATGCGATTAGAAAACTGATTAATATGGGTGCTAAGACGGCGAATGTTCTTAGGGATGGAAAAGAAAGAAGTGTTGCTGTTGTTGATTTGAAGAAAGGAGATATAATGGTTGTTAGACCTGGGGAGAAGGTTCATACAGATGGTGTTGTTATTGATGGGGATGGACTTGTTGATGAGTCTATGGCCACAGGTGAACCCTTGCCTGTCAAAAAATTGAAAGGTAATGAGGTTATTGGTGCAACAATAAACAAGAATGGAATGATGAAGGTCCGCGCTACAAAAGTGGGCAAAGACACTTTTCTTTCTCAAGTTGTTAAACTTGTTGAGGAATGTCAAGGAACAAAGGTTCCTATACAAGCGTTTGCTGATAAAGTCACTGGATATTTTGTTCCGGGTGTTCTCATTGTAACAGTTCTAACATTCATATCATTTAATTTATTCACAGAATTTCATATTTCTATAATGCAATGGGGTTCTACCTTTTTACCTTGGGTGAATCCAAGTCTTTCAGGGCTTACTTTAGCGTTCATAACAGCGACTGCTGTTCTGGTTATTGCATGTCCTTGCGCTCTTGGTCTAGGAACACCTACTGCTCTAATGGTTGGTAGTGGAATTGGTGCTGAGAAAGGAATCTTAATACGCAATGGTGAAGCAGTCCAGACAATGAAAGAAGTGAAGTGTATTGCTTTCGATAAGACTGGTACATTGACAGAAGGAAAACCTACTGTTACTGATTCATATGTTTTCGATGTCTCTGAAAGAAAGATGCTTGAGATTGCTGTCGCGCTCGAGAATGCATCCGAGCATCCGCTGGCATACGCGGTTCTTGAGAAAGCGAAAGCCTCGCTTCTCAAAGTTCCAGATGTGAAAGATTTCAAGAATGTAAGTGGGAAAGGTGTAGAAGGTATAGTGCACGGTGCACGAGCCTACATAGGTAACCGAAAAATGATGGAAATTAAGAAGATTGATTATTCCACGCATGAAGATCAGATAAGAAACCTAGAGGATGAGGCAAAGACAGTTGTCATGGTTGCATCTGATAAGCAGCTTATAGGGATTATTGCAATTGAGGAACCTTTGAAAAAAGATTCTGTAAAAGCTGTACGTGAGATACACAAAATTGGAATAAGAACTGCAATGATAACTGGCGATAATTCAAGAACTGCGAAAGCCATAGGAAAACGTATCGGTATTGACCATATTATTTCTGATGTGCTTCCCAAAGGAAAAGTTGATGAAATAGTCAACCTTCAAAAAAAGTATGGTCTGGTTGCAATGGTTGGAGATGGGATTAATGATGCTCCTGCGCTAAAACAGGCTAATGTTGGTATTGCCATCGGGACTGGTACTGATATTGCAATTGAGGTGGCTGATATAACTATTGTGAGAGGCAATCTCGGGTCTCTTATAACTGCAGTTAATCTTTCTAGAGCAACGTTCAGGAAGATAAAACAGAATTTTTTCTGGGCTTGGTTCTATAACATTGTCGCTGTGCCTGTTGCAATGCTTGGCTTATTACATCCAATGGTCGGTGCCGCAGCCATGTCTTTAAGTTCGTTGAATGTTGTATATAATTCTTTACGTTTGAAAAGAGCTAAAGTTGAACCCGAGTTCATAGTAAAGTAGATTGTCATCAAATATGTTTTTCTATCTGTTTTCTTAACTCGGGCTGAACATATTTTTCTTGGAATTCGTTTCAAGATCTTTCAGCAACCTCTATCGCATCTTTAGAATACTTCGCGGGATTATTGGAGACATCAAGGGTTATCGACTTTTTGTCTTTATGATTGTACTGTTCACTAAATTTTTCTTCTATTTTTCTATTTGCAAAAACTATTGTATCTGCCCAATCAATTTTATCTTGAGTTAATGAGTTGAAGCTAGCTTGCTTTACGCCCCCGTACTCTGCATCATATCCTTTTGATCTAAGATACTCTGCCAGATATTTACTTCTGTTCTGTCCGTATGTGCATACTGCTAGAATTTTCATAAAACTTGTAAAATTATTTATTATATAAAATTGTTTTCTCTGTAAAGATAAATGACATAAGTTTTATTAACTATTATCCATTGGTTGGTCTCATGAAGAAAAAAAAGTTTATGTTTACTAAAGAAAGATTTTTCATTACTTTTATTCCTTCTTCTTTAATCGTTGTTCTTACGTTGTTTCCTTTTTTGCTTAACATTGGTGGAATTGGTCTAATGACCTTTTCTTTGCTTTTGTTTTTCCCTGTTATCTTTATTGTACAAGGTGTATATTGTAGAATTCGCGAGATAAATTTAATTTTACCAATTTTTATCTCTCTTGTGGCATTTCTTCTAATGCTAGTGATATTCCTTAATTCCAGCGCTTTAGCTTATATGCCTGCTTATGTAATCTTGGGCCTCATTGGTTATTATCTTGCAAAGATTCTGGACAAGTAGAGAATTCTATTGTTTTATTTCTTGATTTATGCCCTTTTATTATTCGAATTTTTGTTTTTTGTATCTTGAAATGTTTTGATAGAATTTTAACAACAGATTCATTTGCTTTGTTGTTTTCCGGTTGAGCAGTGCTTCGGATTACAATTTTTTCATCTTTAGAAATTACTTCGTCCTTGCTTGAGTTTGGAATAACTTTAATATTGATTATCATGCTATCACTTCTAAGTCAGGTAAAGCGTAAAAGGCTGCGCAAAATAAATTTAAGAAATTTATTTGCGCAAACAAATCGTTGATTTGTCTTGCGACCCGGATTCCCAGAGCAATTGCGATGGGTGTCAATAAACGAGTTTATTGAACATGTTCAAATACTGGTGAAGCGTAAAACGCTGCGACCCGGATTTGAACCGGGAAATGCCGAAGCAAACCGGCTGTTTTGGACGTGAGGTAAAATCCTCAGCAATTTTCGTTGCTCGTCACTCAAGGCCGGCGGAGTACCAGATTGTCCCATCGCAGCAGAGAATAGTGAGGTTGTGTTAGTGGATTGTTTATAAAATTTTCTTCGCCAAAATCTGTCTGAAATGTTTACAGAAAATTGACTTATTTTAAACCTTGCGAAAGTCCCTTTTAAAACTTTTTATTTTATTTTTTCTCGACGACAAAATTTATTTTACCCTAAAAATACCGAAAGCTTTATAAAAAAACTCTCCATTATATTTATAAATTTACGCTTTTGAGCCAGTTTTACGGCTCGTATGGGATAAATTTGGGGGTCTGAGGAAACATACTTGGGAGGTTGTTTCTGAATCCGAAAATGGGATATGTTAAGAAGTGTCCGGAATGTGGTTCCATAAATTTGTTCTCCAATAAAGATAAAGGAGAAATAATTTGTAGGGACTGCGGTCTTGTCATCGACGACAAGATGGTAGATTTCGACCAAGAATGGAGAGAGTACGAGGATAGTGGAGATACTAGTAAGAGAAGAACTGGTTCGCCAATGTCTTATACACAGTATGATCAAGGTCTTGGTACTGAAATTGGTAAGAAGGGAGATTTATACAAACTGGACAGTGGCGATAGGAATAAATTCTTTAGATTAAGAAAATGGCAGTATAGAATATCGACTGCTATTGAGAGAAATCTTAAGCTTGCTCTTGCTGAGCTAAAAAGAGTATCGTCCTATCTTAAGTTGCCAAAGTCCGTAGATGAAGAGTCTGCAAGAATATATACATTAGCAGTGCAGAGAGGTCTTGTAAGAGGAAGAAGTATGGAGTCTGTTGTTGCAGGAGCATTATATGCTGCTTGTAGAAGACATGAGGTTCCAAGAACTCTTGATGAGCTTTCAGAAGCATCAGGTATAGAAAAGAAGGAGATTGGTAGAACATATAGATTTATCACTAGAGAGCTTCAGATAAGCATACTGCCTAGCAATCCTGCAGATTATATTGCAAGATTCTCAAGTTCATTGAATCTTTCTGCAGAAACACAATCTAAAGCTGTTGAGATTCTTGAGATGGCACAAAAGGCTGAGCTAACTTCGGGTAGAGGTCCAACAGGTATTGCAGCTGCTGCTCTTTACGTTTCTGCTTTGATGCATGGAGAGAAGAGGACTCAAAGAGAAGTTGCTGATGTCGCTGGTGTAACAGAGGTTACAATCAGAAACAGATATAAAGAACTTCTTGAGGAGCTTGATCTTGAGAAAGACATTAAGAAAGGCAAGAAGAAAGGAAAAGAGTAATGCTTGTTTATGTTTTTTCAATTGATTTTTTTTCTATAGCTTTTATTATTTTTACAGAAAATTTGGTTTGGTGATGAAGTGATCCCCGTCTGATTAGATGATGAAAGGAGTAACTGCTGAAAACCTTTCTTTTTTGTAGTATGACCAAATTTTCTTGTATCCCCGTCTGATTAGATGATGAAAGAAGCAGCTGCTGGAAACCTTTCTTTTCATCTGTTAAAAAGAATTATTTCTTTCTTGTTGGTGTCAATCCGGCATTTGGCTCCAAGCATTATGGGCATCTTTTTTTTGGTGTGGCCAAAATCAAGATTGTAAAGAATTGGGAATCCAGAAAACTGTTTTAGAAATTCTTCAATATGTTCTTTTGAGTTCTTACAGTAAGGAACCTTTGCGAAGACCAAACCTTTTATTTTCTTAAATTTGCCTGAAAATTTCATGTGATGTAGATAGTTGTATAATCTTTCTGGTGAAATCTTAACATCTTCCAAGAAAAAAATCTTGTCATCTGTTTCAATTTCATGTGGTGTTCCCATTGAGCTGCATAATAAATCAAGGCACCCACCAGCTATTTCTCCTTCTGCAGCGCCATTTTCTATTACACTATTTCTGGGTATTTTCCAAACTATCTCTTCTTTCTTTAACACTTTTTCCAGATTTATGATGTCTCTTTCTGAAAAAGAGTTTGAATTTGGCATTAAAAATTGCAGTGGCATAAGTTCTGCATGTTTTTGCAATGCTAACTGGATTATCGTTATGTCACTGTAACCAATGAAGGGTTTAGGGTTTTTCTTTATCAACGTAAAATCAAGAAAAGGGATTATCGTACTAGAACCCATTCCGCCTCTCGTACACCAGATAATATCAATTTCAGGATTAGAAAAAAAATCGTTAATCTGTTCTGCTCTTTGTTTAGGTGTCCCTTCCCATGAAAGATATTTTGGGAGCTTGTGGAAAACAACTTTAAATCCTAGTTCAGAAATTCTTTTCGCCGCTTTATTGATATCCTTTGGGGGACTTGAAGGACTAACAAGCCCGACAGTTTTTCCTTGGAATATATTCATTCTAAAAACCTTTTCACGTATTCGACAAGCTCTCCTGTTTTGTCTATCGTATTACCTGTGTTTTCATCTTTAAAATAGATTCCTGTTCCACTTCCGTTAATTTCATTTATCTTATCTCCTATAAAATCTATACCTGCAAGATACGCGCCTATTGCATTTGTGTTCATTATTGCGATCTCTCTTTCGAGAGGGCTAGGTTCATATATCTCTGTTCTGGTATTTGATGTATCGTTCCATGGATTTGGTCTGTTTTTGTGCACTCTTGACATAAGTACTGAGCCATCCATTACAACAACTCTCTTCTCATCTCCAGAAAGCGGTTCTTGGAGAACATAGTTTTGGTTTAGGTATTCAATATCATCTTCTCTTATTTCCCCAGCATCTTTTAGCAACATAACTCCTGCCATCTGGCATCCGAAGATTGGCTTTGCAACAGCCGATCCATATTCCTTTATCATAGATTCTGCATTCTCTACACTGAAGTCGAGAGTATTTGCTATCTTTAGCTTGGTATCCTTACATAGTTCAACTAATCCTGACTTCATAGTCTTTTCTTCAGTCTCAGGTTCATTGAAGAACTTGTTTACGTAACCTTCGTCTTTCAATATTTTAAGAAATTCATATTCTTTCTTTGCAAAGTCTAGTCCTCTGTTTCTATTGCTTCCATCGCTGAATATTATGAATAAGTCTCCCTCTGGTGTGTGTCGTCCAGATGCCTCAATAAGTTCTGTTGGACTATTATAGTGGTATGAAGCCTTAACACTCATTGAGTCTAGATCGTACTCGCAAGGATGAACAAGATGTAAATCACAAATCTCATTCATTCTCTGAACAAATTTATGATCAGAACTCTTGTTTGGAGAAACATCAGTAATATCTTCTCTTATTGAAAAATATACTTTCTTCATAG
>CAZOXV010000024.1:0-10141 GCA_964583935.1 uncultured Methanosarcinales archaeon
AAAGCGCCATTTCTTAACGGGTGTCCAAAAACAGGCCTGCCCGCAACAAGATCAGCAATGTATGTATAGTCTGGTTTTATTTTTGCTTTTTCGCCTGTTTCTTCCTCTTCTTTCTTTCCACCGCCTTTTGCTTTTGCCTCTTTCTGTATCTCAATAAATTCCTCAAGAAAATCCCATTGTTCCATGCCCATCTCTTTTCCCCATTTAGCAAGCTGCTTCCAAAGCTTTTTTGCTTTTAATGGAATACAACTTGAAAGAATAAGACACATTCCACCTCTTATCTGGTTGGTTGGTATTCTTGGTAGATTCTTAAAATTAGAAACCTCAATTTTTTCTGTGGGATCACCACCTATTCCCAGAGGAAGCTTGTTACAAAGAAATTCTAACTCTTGTCTGGATGGTACGTATTGAAGGTTAGTTATTCGTTCATGATAATCCATCACTTCTGAATAATATCTTTTCACTTCTTTCTCATCTGGATCATACTGAGCATAACCCATTTTCTTCCTCACATAATCAGAAATTAATACAGATACTGCCGCGGCAGTTCCTCCTGCATTTCTAATAGGACCAGAGAAATTAAGACATAAGTAGTCTTTACCATCACCACGTTTCTTGACATCAATATGGGTAAACCCTTCTAATGGAGAGCTTACAACACCAACAGTAACATAAGCAAAACCCATTCTTATACCAATTTCCATAGCTTCAACTTTGTTTGTAAAACTACAAAATTTTTCTTTGGCAATCTCATGCGCAATAATCATCGCAACACGCCAATCGCCCGCCCCATATTTTTTCTCTAGTTCAACAATCCTATCAACAGGTTTTGAAGTCTCGGCAAGCTGTGGTGCAACAGTAGAAATTAAACCAACAACTCTCTCAGCCATATTTTTTGCTAATTTTATCTCTATCTTTTTAGAAGGATCATAACCTTTCAATCGTGCTTTTGAAGCATAGTCAAAACACTTCATAGTGTTTGCTTCAATAGTATCAAAATATTTCTTCATGTTTTCTGATTGCTCTGCCATTTTGTATCAGTCATTATTTTCTTCTTTGTTACTCTCTTCTTTTTTATCGTCGTCCTTATTTTCTTCTTTCTTTTCGCTAAAATTAATGATTTTTATAGCTCTTGTTTTCAAACTCATCAGTATTGCTCTAGCGGGCTCGGGCTCTAGTCCAACTTTTTCCTGGTAATCAGTCATACCCACCCATGTCGAACAATTCAAAATTGTGACATTCCTATATGTGTCCGCCATTGTTCTATGAACATGACCAGTGACAAGGACATCTGGAACTTCAGATATGAATAAAGCATCGTGAGAGTCAGGAACATACTGCAACGCGTTATGAGTTATCCCAAGATGCCTTCTTTGAAGATAAAATTTAAGGACAAGATCGGCGCGTATCATACCTCCATTATCTCTAATGGAAGGGATGTTCTCAGCATAATAAGGGTAGCTATACCCATGATACAAGCAAAGCTCGATTCCTGGAAATTTTCCTGTTCTACCAATCCTAACAGTACTCGGACTACTGAGCATGTATACATTTTTCATCTTATACAATTCAGGAACATACCTTTCAGATATGGGTGGTTGTGGATCTGCTACACGAACAGCATCGTGATTTCCAGGTATAATAATAATATTCAAATCTTTTGGAAACTTCTTCAATTCTTCCAAAAAAAGATTATATTGTGCACTTAACTCAGAAACTTCAAGATCATTCTCTTGACCTGGATATATACCAACACCCTCAATTAAATCTCCGGCTATTATTAAATATTTTATCTTTTTTGAAATTTCTTTGTGCGTCTCACTACCAAGCTCTCCATTAAGCCATTTCACAAATTTATTCCATTCCTTTTTCAAAAAATATGTAGAACCAAAATGCAAATCACTTATGAAAACTGCATACTCGTCAAGAGGAGATTTTTTTAATTCTTTGCTGAGTGGAACATCGGGAAAAAGAATATTGTTAGCAAAAACAATCTTGTTGCCTGCAATGCCGGTAACTCCTATAACCTCATCAAGCACAATGTCTTTTGCTATATTGAAAACCTCTTCATTATAGCTTGTCACAACTACTTTTATTATTCCAGTGTCATCCTCTAATGTTAGCATCACATTTCCTTTGGCTGTTTCTGATTTATCACTAACCATACCAACAAAGGCAACACTTTCCTTTTCATTTTTTGAATATAACCTAGAAATAGATACAAGATTCTGTAATTCCTTTCGTCCTCTTAAAATATTTAAGATTGAATAATACCTTTTTTTGAAAAGCTGTGAAAAATCAAAGACATTCCTTTTTTTTGGAAATCCTTTGTAATTATATACAACATGAACGGGACTTTCATCATCCTCATTGCTTTCTTCAGTTATTTTTTCTTCTTTCTTCTCTTCTTTACGTTTTGGAAGTTCAGTTACATTCCATTCAAAATCTCTTCCAACCGATATTTTTTTTGAAATGTCATTATAAAAATCATCATCAAGTATGAGTTCATTATTATCTCTCAACTTTTCAATAACATTTTTATCAGATACATTTCCAATTTTATCCAATCTCTCAAGTATCTCTTCAGTAACAAGAATATCTCTAGACATTAGATTTTGGATAATCTGTTTCTTTAGTTCTGCTTCCATTTCAATCAAAATAAATTTTATTATACAAGTCCTAATTTCTCTCTCAGAACTTCTTTGAGCTTGTCTGGCATATCTTCAGGTATAGATAGAGATATCTTTCTTGTCCTGCCATATCGACCCTTTGACATAACTTGGGTGTTTATTATCCCAAAAGTATCAAGCTCGGCGATTATATCAGAAATTCTTCTCATTGTCAAAACCGACAAAGAACATTCTGAACAAACTTTTTTGTAAACCTCATAAATATCCCCAGTGAAAAAGTGATCTCCTATTTTTATAACAGATAAAATAGAATACAACACTGCTTGAGATTGTTTTGGTTGAGATCTGACAATATCTACAACCTTATCCTTTTCAATTTTCTTTTCTGACAAATCTATATGATTAATTGTTATTTTCTTTTCATTGTTTCTTTCACATATTTCTCCAGCAACCCTCAACAAATCTAAAGCCCTTCGCGCATCCCCGTGGTCTCGCGCTGCATACGCAGCACATTTTTGTATAACACCATTTTCTATTACATCTTCATTAAAAGAAATCTCGGCTCTTGAATTAAGTATCTGCTGAAGTTGAAAAGCATTATATGGTGAAAAAGTAACATCTTCTTCATTTAGTGAACTTCTAACCCTCGGTTCTAGATTGTTTGCGAAAGTCATATCATTAGATATTCCAACAATACATAGTTGAGATTTTTCAAGTTCAGAATTAAGGCGAGTCAAGCTATAGAGAATATCATCGCCAATCTTCTTCACAAGCTCATCAATTTCGTCTAATACAATAACAAGATTAATTTGTTTCTCATCAAGCTTATTATGAAGGATGTTATAGACTTCGCCGGTAGCAAGGCCTGTTTTAGGTACCTCGGCTCCAAGCATCTTAGATATTTCTCCAATGAGCCTATATTCTGTATCAGAGACATTTTTTAATTTGCAATTGATATAAAGAATCTTTGCAGGAATGTTATTTTCAAGAGCTATTTTTTCTATCTCATTTTTTATTCTCTTTAAGACAAGAGTCTTTCCGGTTCCTGTTTTGCCATATACAAAAATGTTTGAAGGAAGATCATTTTTCAAGATGGGAGCAATCATAGAAGATATCTGATGCATCTCATCTTCTCTGTGTATTATGAGATCTGGGATATAAGATGACTGTAGAATCCTTTTGTTCTTGAATATAGAATCCGACGATAAGTATTGCTTAAAATAGTCTCCTAAAGAATCAAACTCCATCTTTAATTTCCCCCGTAAATTCCATGCGAAGCAAAGGTTAATAAATTTTTCTATATCAGTACACCCCTTGATTTCCTGTGGAAAATATTAATTTAAAAGTTGTCACGCACATTTTAATGAAAATCAAGTAATTTCAGAACGAATAATGTAAAATTAAAGAGAATCTTTGATATATGTTAATTCTTATCATGTACTTTTTATATTTTTTACATATTTTTGAAGTTTTATATCTTTTTAGATGTTATTAGATTTTTATTAGTTACAAGTTATCATATCATCTTTCTAGGTTCTATAGATTTTTGATATTGTAAATTTTTTGAGTTTTTTAGAAATTCTATTATGCTTATTTTGTTTTTTTGAATTGTTTGTTCTTAGTTGTATTTTATTTATCTATTATTTATTTTTATAATATATCATATATATATATATATATATTTTCAATATAGTAAATAATAATAATAATAATAATATAAGATGAAAAAAAGAAGAAGAAAGAAAAATAGAAATAATAAAATCAAAATTAAATGAATACAAAATTAAATGAATAAAGAAGAAGAATAAATAAAGAACGAAAAAAGAAATAATAAAATCAAATTTAAAATTAAGAATTAGATAAATAAAAAAAAGAAGAAGAAAAATAGATGAAGAAAGAAGTAAGAGAACCAAATTTAAGAATAAGAATTAGACAAAGAAAAAAGAAGAAGAAAATATAATTAAATGAAATTAAAATTGAGAACAATAAAAAACAAAATTATAGAATTATAATTTATTAGATTACATTTGACGCTTATTTTGAAACCTGAGGCATCAACATTTTCAAAATAAAAAGTTCCACAGGAAATCAAGGGGTGTACTGTCTTCCTTATAATCATTTTTTGAGTTTCAAAGAAGTTTTATCATACCTGGTGTAATCTCAAAGAGTTCTCCTCTTTCAAGCAATTTTTTTACTACAGTTTCACTTCTATTAACATTCATCTTTTCTAGTTCTCTAACGATAAAGTCAAAGTTGACACCATCGCCATTATCCCTACTATCAATGATCGAATGAACAATCTCATAAGTATCTTTTATCTCTTCTTCTTTTTCACTCTTTATTGTGTTATTAGAATTTTTTTCTATGTTGCTTGTTACTTGTTCAATGTTATTATTTTGTTGATGACTGCTTGTTTCTTCATCTTTATTTACTTTAAAGTTTTCTTTATCTTGAGTTTCAAGCTCAAGTTTTCTTAACTTCATCCATTTCATATTATCAAATTCTTTTATTATCTCGGGGAGTATGTATGGCATGTCATTATATTTCCTGGGTTTTCCTATTATCATAACGCAATTTCCCTGGTTGATATTTTGAAATTTAAGAATGTCTTTTTCGTTAGAAAAATTAAAGTTCACTGGTATGGTGCCTGTTCCATCATCCAACAGAAATGATGACTCTTCTATGTTTTTTGATATTAATATTCCGATAACATTTACTCTGTATAATCTTCCATAGTTCGTCATTATGGAGTTTAATCCATACTCTTTGTCTTCTACAAAATTGGCTTGTTTTATGGAAGCAATATTTATCTTTACTGCTGTTTGTCTCGTAAAATCTGTTGTTTCCATTTTTAAGCGCACTAAATAGTTTAATTAGTCTATATTTTTGAAATGAATCCACGTTTTGGCTCGTATATATCTCCAGAGCGTTTAAGCTTCTCAATAGATTCGTTAATAGTAGCTTCATCAAATCCTTTTTCTTTTCCAAGGTGTATAATGTCTTCCATTGGTATAGTCTTACCAAGACTCTTCTCAAGCTCTGATATTATATTCTTAACATAAGCTATACCGCTTCTTTCTGATGCAGAGATATTAGAGGTTATTCTATCAAGATCAATCTTTCCTGTCTTTGGATCCATACCCATCTGTGTTAAAGAATAATGAACAAGGTCTATTGCTTTTTTAGCATCTTTTATAGTTATTTCTTCTGAAAGTCTAATCTTTGCAGAAGCTTCACTAAGCCTTATCAAACCCTCAAGCTGTCTTGCTGATATTGGTATTGATTTTACCCCGTCCTCTTCCGAGCCGGAGCCTCTCATCTTTACATAATAATTTTTTATTTCGTCCATTGCTTCTTCAGAAAGAATAGGTTGTACTGTTTTTGAGTATGCAATATATTTTCTCAAAAAATCATTGTCTAAATCCTGCTCTTCTTTTTTGTTAAGAACATTATCTTTGTGTCTATTCAATATGAAAGAGGCCAATTCTAGATCTTTCTCTTTGTTTGGCATGTCCCTGAAAGGAAAGATAAGATCAAATCTGTTAAGGATTGTTGATGGTAATTCAATTTGTCTTGCAAGCATTTCGTAAGGGTCAAATCTTCCAAATTTAGGATTTGCCGCTGCAAGTACAGTAGTTTCACAGAGCAATGTTGCCTGAATATTTGCTTTAGATATTGTAACAGTCTGTTGCTCTAGTGCCTCGTGCATTGCGCTCATATCTTCTTTAGTCATCTTATCAAGCTCATCAATGAATACCATACCTTTGTTTGCAAGTACGAGAGCTCCTGCTTCTAAAGACCATCCATTCATAAATTCATCTTTTACAACAGCAGCAGTAAGCCCTGCTCCTGACGCACCTTTACCAGAAACAAATCTTCCTTTTGGAGCTATAAGTGACATTCTTTTCAGAAGTTGAGATTTACCAGAACCTGGGTCACCGATAAGAAGAATATGCATGTCTCCTCTTGATGTTATATCTCCTTTTCTTGTCTTTTTAACACCACTAACCATTTGAAGAATAAGAGCTTCTTTGATATATTCGTGTCCGTAGATATTCGGTGCTGCCGAATCAACGATCTTCTTCATTAGGTTTTTATCCTTTGAAAGTTCCACTATTCTTTCCTTTTCCTCTTCACTTATTTCTATATCAGAAAATTGTTCTTCTATAGCAGAAACAAAATTAGCTTCAATAATTATCTCGAATTTAGTGGATTGTCCACCACTTCTCAGAAAAACAGGGGTCTCTTTGAGAATACCTGTGACAACAATCTTTGAACCTGGGTTTGTCTTTTTTTCACTTATAGGAGAAACAAGATCCTCCTTTAGTAGAATATTTATTCTCTTTGGCTGTTCGCCACCCTCAAGAGATTCTGATGATTCTTCAAGGACCATACCCTGCGCGTCAACAAACGCCTTACTTATGAGTCTAAATTTACCTTTTCTTCCACAACCACATCTTGTCGGCTCCCTAAATTTATCATCAAGCTGAGGAACGCTTATTTCATGTCCACAGGAAGGGCATTCAAATTTTGCTATTGTAACTTGTGGTCTGACGTCCGATTTTTGCCTAACGATTCCATGCAATTCGACAAATTTTTCTATGTGTTCACTTCTTAAATTTTTAATATCTATTACTTGCGATTTAGGGAGATTAAAAAATCTTATTCTGAATTTCTCTTTTTTCTTGTTATCTATTGGTAGATCTATATTCTTAACCGCTAGCTCTGCCGCTTTGATATAGTCATCAGGACTATCAAGAAGGTTTTCTGAAATTTCAGGATCGTTTTTAGCTAAATCAGTATAATCGACAAAAAGGAAAAAATGTCCTTTGCTTATAGTATTAAGAATATTAGAATAGTATTCCTCCTCGAAAAATTCCTGAAATCTTCTTATCTGTTCAGCTGTCTCCATTTCCCCCGAGATAGAGGATTAACTGATGTTTATATATTTATTTCTAACAGAATTGAAAAATAAAAGAAAAAGAATGTAAAAAATTATTGCTTAACCTTGTTAAGGTTAACCATCAACATCTCTACAGATTTATGAACTTCTTCCTCAGATTTAGTTCCTGTGCATACAATCTTTCCATTACTGAATAGAAGGAAAGTTGCTTTTGCTTCTTTAAGCTTATAGACTAGACCTGGAAATTGTTCAGGTTCATACTCTGTATTCTCAAGCTTTAGAGTAAGAGTGTTCAGGTTAAGGTCCATTCCAATCTCTCCAGAAGCAACAATGTTCTGTATTGTAATCTCAGGTTTTATTGTAATCTTGATGTTAATTTTTTCAAGACTTTCAATAATCTTCTGCAATGAACGCTCAACATCAGGAAGGTTTCTTGCACCAGTGCAAACAACCTTTCCAGAGCTAAATATTAATGCCGATGTCTTTGGATCTTTTATTCTTATGACCAGACCAGGAAACTGTTCTGGATTATATTCTGTGTTAGAAAGCGTAGCAGCCATCTTTTCAAGAGGAATATCGTGCTCAAGAGAAGTAGACACAACTATATTCACAATCTCAATCTTTTTTTCAGCCATATTAAATCCCCCAATGTGCTTATAAATAGTTTATAAATGAACTTTTCTTTAAAAACCTTTCTTTTTAAATGACCAATCTCTATTTATAAATAGAATTATAAATAATTAGTTATTATATTCTTTTTGATATAATATGAGACACGAATATTTTGATTTTGTTTTTCCAGGCAATAAACAAGAGGAATTTGTGAGCATGGCGCTTAAGTTAGGTTATTCTGGATTATATTTTTGCTATGATACGAAAGAAATTGCCTCTCTCTCTGGAAAGATTGATAGTGATATTGCCGATTTAATGAAGAATAATCCTGGTTTTGAGATCAAGAAAGCAGCATTTGTGACAAACGAAGCCGATATCCAAAAAATGAGAAAAAAAGGTTTTTTTGTTATCTTTCAAAATCAAAAAGAAACAAATACACGCTCAGTTGTGGAACGCTCGAAACCTGATATAATATCTAATCTTGAGTTTCAAAGTCATGATTTTATACATCATCGATCTTCAGGGATTAATCAAGTTATTGCCCAGATTATGAAGAAAAATAATGTTTCTTATGGGATTTCGTTGTCTTTGCTTTTTTCAACAAAGTATAAGCCAGAAATTCTTGGAAGAATAAAACAGAACATTTCTTTTTCAAGAAAGTATAAACTCAATGCTTTTTGTGGCTCTTTTGCAAGTGACCCTTATTCAATGCGCGGCTGTGTAGATGTAATTAGCTTGCTTATTATTCTTGGAGCTTCCTCTAGAGAAGCAAAATCATTTTTAGAAAATAACAAAATATAGTTCTTAACTATAGCCTAATAGGACTTTGAGCACCACACGCAGTACATTTCAAATAATCTATTCTATCCTTTTTGATAATTTTTGTGTCTGGTTTTCCACAGGATTTACAGATTACGTATGTGTTTGCATATTTTTCTATTGTCTCGTTAACTCTCGCAGCAGAAACCTTGCTTCCAAACATAAGTTGGCTACCTTTAACTTCTGCAGGAGTCGCTAATTCTCTCAAAAGAAATTTTAGTATGTGTTGTGAGTCTCTTCCCAATGTCTTGCATATCTGAAAGAAATTGACGAGAACTGTTTTATTACCTTGAATATGGCCCTTAGCTTTTGGTATCTCGAACCTTTCTCCTTTAATAGCAGATTTAGGGATTTTGTCATATCCTTTTTTCAGCATTTCTTTGTAATCCATAACATATGTGGATTGCTGTCTTTTTATAAAACTTTGGTGGGATTTCTTTTAACTTTTAATAACAAGTTATTTTAAGAAGTCCATTCTAAATGTGTTATACATAATATATGTTGCATGTGTTTGTTTTTTGTTGTGTTATTAATGGTGAAACAAAATTGTTGTGAGGATACAGATTTATCTCTTCTAGAAAATATTATAGATACAATTCCAGACCCGGTATTTGTAAAAGACAAAAATCACAAATGGATTTTTGTTAATGACGCATTCTGCAAATTTATAGGGCATAGCAGAGAAGAATTGCTTGGTAAATCTGACATTGATTTTTTCCCAAAGAAAGAAGCCGGTGTTTTTTGGAAGAAAGATGATGAAGTCTTCAAATCAGGAAAAGAAGTTGTTAATGAAGAATTTTTTACAGATGCAAAAGGAATCACACATTACATTTCTACTAAAAAAAGTATTTTCAAACATAAAAAAAGCAAGATTTTGGTTGGTGTTATTCACGATATTACTGAAATAAAAAAAAGTCAAGAAGCATTGCTAAGAACTCAGTTTGCTTTAGATAAGTCTCCTATCGGTGTTTTTTGGATATCTCGTAAAGGAAATTTCATTTATGTCAATGAGGCTGCAGTGACAAAACTAGGCTATTCGCGCAAAGAACTTCTGTCAATGCACGTATGGGACGTTGATCCAAATTATTCCAAAAATAAGAGGGATGAATTTTGGAAATTATACCTCAAAAAAGGGGAAGTTAATTTTGAATCAGAGCATAAACGAAAGGATGGGACA
>CAZOXV010000025.1:0-686 GCA_964583935.1 uncultured Methanosarcinales archaeon
CGGCCCTGAAGGGATTCGAACCCTCGACCTAGTGCTTTCTTCTTAAACATATCTGTTTGAAATAGGAGGCACTCGCGCTATCCAGGCTGCGCTACAGGACCATAAGCGCAAAAAATCTCATCTTATATTTAAAACTTCGTCAATCTTTTTATTTATTTCAGAAAGAGCTAATTTGTTATCTTTTTGTGTGTGTTTTTTCAAATTTTCTTTATATCTTTCAATATTCCGTAAAAATAGTTTAATACTGTCAGAATCAATTTTTTCGACAAATAAACCATATCCCATTTTCTCTATGTGGGTGGCATTAAGTATTTGTTCAAATTGTCCATGTACAGGATTACTTAAGATTGGTTTCTGTAAAAACAGTCCTTCACTTATTAGGCTGAATCCTCCATTTGTAATTATTGCTTTGGCTGTTGACAGGTCTTTGACAAAAGAGTCCGACACAGACGTTTTCTTAAATATTAGGTTATCTTCTGTTTTATCTATATCAAATCCATATATTATGAATTTTTGCCTAGAAACTTCTTTCAATGCAGGAAAAAGTTTGTGATTTGTTTTTGATGTTTGGTATACAAGTATATGATCATTCTCTGGTTTTCCTTTAGCATTCATGATTTCCTCTCTTATAATGCATGGAATTACGCTTGTTTTCCTTCTTGTTGGTTTGGCCTCAAAGAAAGATA
>CAZOXV010000025.1:696-7644 GCA_964583935.1 uncultured Methanosarcinales archaeon
AGTATGAAGTAATGTTTAAGCTGGTTTGACCTCGGAGTCAGAATTTCTACAAACGCTCTTTGTTCTGCTTCAAAGAATTTGAATTTTTTCTTTACGTATTTTGGCGCATCTGTTCTCGCAATCGAATGTATATTATCTATGGATATTAAAGGAACTTTTTTTCTTACACTAACTCTCGCTGTGAAAATCTCAGCATCTGTTATTGAGATGTCAGGATTGAATTCATCAAATATTTTTCGTATCTTTCTAATCCCGTTGTTAAGAATTTCTGGAAATTTCACAAAGTTATGGTATATTGTCTTTGTATAATTAACCCTGTTTTGTTCATATATGAAGTTTATCCTCTCAATAAATTCGACATCATATTTATCTTTCATCAAATTATATGGTCTGTCTGAAGTTATTACCTTCACTTCATGACCTTTTTTCAATAGGTGGTCAATAACTAGTTTGCTTCTCGAATAATGTCCTAAACCGTCTGATTGTATTCCGTATATTATTTTTGCCATCTTTCTAAGGCTAAAGATTATTTAGTGTAAATAAAAGGTTTTCTAAATATTTTTAATATGATATAAATTAACTCTGATATGTTCAAGTTAAAGACCAATCCTGACGATTTTTATGTTAAAGAGATTCTGGATTTTGATGACCATATAGTTTCCGTGGGACCCTACTCTTTATTTAGGTTGATAAAGACCAATGTCGATAGCAATTTTGCTCTTGCGAAGATTGCTCGTATCTTGAATTTAAAGACAAAAGATATTGGTTACTGTGGTATAAAAGATAAGCGAGCAGTTACCGAGCAATACATAACAATACCTTCAAGATCTAGAGATAAAGCAAAATCTATTGATTTAAAGGACCAAGGGATAACACTTGAATATATTAGTGAATTTTCTGATAGATTGAATGTTGGTGACTTAGACGGCAATTTTTTCAAAATTGTTGTAAGAAACCTTGACGACCAAGAAGTAGCTGCTATGAAAAAGAACATATCGGAACGGAAAAAGTTTCCAAACTATTATGGCGAGCAAAGGTTTAGTGAAAACAATATTTCTGTTGGAAGAAGTCTTATTAAGCGAAAATTTTCTGATGCGGTTGATATTTTAAAAAATGACCCTAGTTATTCTAGAGACTTGAATGAGCACCTGGACAAAAATCCAAATGATTATGTTGGAGCATTATCCAAACTTCCAAAACATATGCTTATCTTTTTTGTGCATGCATACCAGAGTTATCTTTGGAATCTTTGCATTGAAAAGCTTGTCAATTCTGATCTTAAGCTTGAGCAAGAGGATTTTCCAATTATTGGTTTTTACTTTAGACCTAGCGCCATTATTGATAAGATTTCCCGGCCAATACTTAATCAGGAAAAGATAACACCGAGGGATTTTGTTATAAGAGAGTTGCCTTTTCTCTCTGCCGAGGGTGGTTCACGAGACATCTATTTGAAACCAGAAGAGATAAACTATGTCGTAGAGGATGACGAGATTAATAAAAAGAAAAGAAAAGCTATACTTGAATTCACTCTTCGAAAGGGCAGTTATGCAACAAGCTTTATAGAGCAATTATTCAAAATGCACTAGAGATGTCATTCCAAACTTCATCAATGGATTTTGTTCCATCTATCTTAACTAGAACTCCTTTTTCTTCATAATGCTTTATGATTGGCTCTGTCTGTGAGTGGTAGACTTTTAATCTCTCATTTGCAGTATTTTCGTTATCGTCAGCCCTATCATTTCCATTCTGCTGTGCTCTTCCGAGTATTCTTTGAACACAAACATTATCAGGTACTTCGATATCTATGACTTTTTCGATGGATAATTCTGAATCAATAGCGGATGCCTGATCGAGCGTTCTTGGGAATCCATCAAGAAGAAATCCCTGTGCACAGTCTTCGGATGAAAGGCGTTGTTTCACCATATCTATAGTTACAGAATCAGGAACTAGTTTTCCTGCATCAATATATGACTTTGCTGTCTTCCCAAGCTCTGTTTGGTCTTTCATGTTTTGCCTGAATATATCTCCTGTGGATATGTGTGGCACATTAAATTTCCCACATATTTTCTCTGCTTGTGTTCCTTTGCCGCTACCCGGCGGTCCGATTAGAATTATTTTCATTTTGTTACCTCTTTATGTTTTCAATAAATTTTTTTCTGATTTAAATAGTTATCTTTGATTAAGCGTTATCTATCCAAAATATTCTTCTTTTATGTATGGTGATAATTCTTTCTTCCATGAGTTCATTCTTACGGAAACAATCTTTTTCATTTCAGAATTCATTTTTTCCATGTTCTTGAAATATAGTCTGATGTATCTGGCTTCTTTTGCATTGTCTTTTTCTAAATCAAGCAAGTCTGCGCTTCTCACCATATACATCATCTTTTTGTACATCTCAAACGATCTTCTTTTCGTTTTCTCATTCACATAACTACACTCATGAAGAAGTGATAAAGATGTATCTGGATTAAGAACATCCTCAATCATATTACACATATTTTCTAATCGTGATTTTATCTTATTCCTTATCGATCTAAGTATGAATTTGTCTCCATCCAGAGAAGAAATTTCGAGTTCTTTATCAACAATATTAAAAGAGGGCAATTGATGTTTCTTTTGGTACTCTTCATAAAACTTTTTGACCTCTTGTGCGCTCATGGCGCAAGGATAAGAGGTTTAATTATAAAGATTTCTATGATTAAAAAAAGATAACTAGTTAGCTCTTTCTTTTCTTTAAGCAAAACTTTTAAACTCTTGAAAATACCTGAAATATATGTCTTTACAAGATGTTGTTCTTGATGTTGTTAAAGAGAATGGTCCTGTGCTTCCTGCGGAAATTGTCTCTAGCGTGGCTCAAAAAACAGGCAAGCAAACAGATATGTTCTTTATTGGAGCCATACTTTCTGAGTTAATGGAATCAAAAGAAGTTAAGATGTCTTTTGCCAAGCTTGGTGGATCTAAGCTTTATTATTGCCCTGGGCAGGAAGCTAAGTTGTCCCGTCTTTACGAATATCTTAATGATAAAGAAAAAAAAGCATATGATCTTTTGAAAGAGAAGAATGTTTTGCGTAATTCTGAACTTGACCCTGTTATAAGAGTTGCACTTTCACAGCTGAAAGATTTTGCCAGATCTATAGAAGTAAAGCTAAATGAGACTGAGCTTTTTTGGTGTTGGCATCTCTTTCCTATTGAAGAGGCAAAGAAGATGATAAAGGAGATTTTGAAGGACGATATAAGTAAATTTGAAGGTTCAAAATCTGTTGATGTCTCTGTTAACAGAAAGGGTGCTGAGCCACAGAGACAACATGTGCACCAATCTTCGTCAGATGTTAAATCAGAGTCTGGTTCATCTGCTACTGAGGGAAATGCAACTCGTTCTCCAAATGAGAATTTTATAACCCATAATACTGAAAAAACAAGAAGTTTTGGTGATAACAAAGATGTTACTGGTGGCAAAGATGTTGCTGGTGGAAATGTTACTGGAGGTGACGAAAGGCAAAAAGTAAGATCAGATAGCAAGCAGGCGGACGACAAGCAGGAACCCAGGAGTTCTGGTGAAGCACAAAAAGATGAACACCAATCAAGCCTTTCTTCTGTCTCTTCAGGATTAAAGGAAAAAATTTCTGGCGATGATTTCATGAGGCGGGTTTCAGAATTTTTCCAATCAAAATATATTGAGATTATAGATGGAGATGTACTAAAAAAGAATTCTGAATGTGAATTTCAAGTATATGTTAAGAGCCAAATTGGTATGATAACATATTATGTCTTTGCTAAGTCAAAGAAAAAGATTAGCGAAACTGATATAGGCTTTGCATATGTAAGAGCTCAAAATAAAAATTTGCCGCTTTGCTTTGTTTCTCAAGGTGATCTCACAAAAAAGGCTGAAGATTTTTTGAAGTCAGAATTGAAGTCTGCTAATTTTCTGAAAATACGATAATTTTTAAATTATAAACTTGACTTTACTCTCTATAGTTAGATCTCGCTTATTATATCAATTGTTTGATGGTTATTTACAATGTTCATTAGAGAGAAGATAATTTACAACAAACCTTACGCGTATCTTGTCAAGACACGTTGGGATAAACGTTCTAAAAAGGTAAAACAAAAAGTGCATAAGTATCTTGGCAAAATTTACAAGCTGGAGAAAGTACGTAATATCCTTTTTGAAGAATACTTTTCTTTTGAGTTAGAAACATATGTTGAAGAAACAGATTTAAAGGATATTCTTTATAATTTGATTGAGGTTGAATTATTCAGGCATGGTTTTGAGAAATCTGAAAAGGGTGATTTGATGGTTCTAGGAGATATCTCAATTCCTCTTTCTCCGAAGGACATTGAGAAGGTTTATCAGATGAATGAAGGTTATCTCAACAAATATACTCTTAAGGAGATTATGAGATACTATACTCTCCTAGATGAAAGCATAAATAATGTCCCGTTTAGGTTTGCTGCTCTTTTTGTGAATGCAGGTATTAACATTGATAAAGACCTTTTTATTCAGTTATATCAGAAACTTTTCTCGGATAATATAGATTCAAAACATAGTGCCTAAAACATGGAAAGCCCATGCTGAATTAGCAGATGATTTTGATGTAATTAATTAATTTCCAATAACAAATTTTTAATAACAAAGCATATTACAGAACATATGGGTGTAAAAATAACCGAGCTGGTCTCTGGGAGACCAGTGGAGTTTTCTGAGTTAAATAATAAAATCCTTGCTGTGGATGCTTTTAATATGCTTTATCAATTTATTACGACAATACGGCAGCCTGATGGTTCTCCTCTTACCGATTCAGACGGAAACGTTACTTCTCACTTGGTTGGTCTATTTTATAGAACTACCAACTTATTGAAGCAAAACATGCATCTTGTCTTTGTTTTCGATGGAGAAAGCCATGCATTGAAGAAAGATGAGCGTGAGAGGCGTGCAAAACTGAAAAGTGAGGCTTCGGTTAAGTATGAGAAGGCAAAGAAAGAAGAAGATATTGATGCTATGAAAAAATATGCTTCAAGAACTGCAAAACTTTCCCAAGCCATGATTGAAGAGTCAAAAGAGTTTCTCACCGCGTTAGGAATACCAATAATACAAGCACCTGGAGAAGGAGAAGCACAAGCTGCTCATATGGTCAGTAAGGGTGACGCTTTCGCTGTTGTTAGTCAAGACGCTGATTCTTTGCTCTTTGGTGCGAAAAGAATAGTAAGGAATCTTTCAATATCCCAACGTAGGAAAAAGACAGGAAAGATTGGTCACAATAAAGTACTGCAGGAGATAGTGTTATATGACGATGTTGTTAGTAAGCTTGCGATAACTAAAGAGCAGCTAATTGTGTTAGGTATACTCGTAGGCACTGATTTCAACATAGGTGGTATTCATGGAATTGGTCCAAAAAAGGCGTTGAATCTTGTAAAGAGTTACAATGAAAATTGGGAAGAGCTCTTTACTGATGTAGATTGGAGGTTTGATTCTGATTGGAGAGATGTATACAATTTATTCAAAAATCCTGCAGTAACTGAT
The DNA here is from genome assembly GCA_964583935.1 of uncultured Methanosarcinales archaeon. GTDB lineage: Archaea > Nanobdellota > Nanobdellia > Woesearchaeales > CAZJJJ01 > CAZJJJ01. The sequence continues at coordinate 6,218 of CAZOXV010000025.1, forward strand.
GATTATAAAATTGACTGGAAGAACCCAGATTCTAAGAAAGTTAAAAAAATTCTTGTAGATGCACATGGTTTCTCTGATGAGCGTGTTAACTCTGTATTATCTGATTTAGAAGCAAAAACAGTATCAAGCCAGAAAGGTCTTGGCGACTTTTTTTAGTTTTTCTTGAGGCTATTATATTTTTAGAGTTAATTTTAAAAAGCATACTTGGTTTTTTCATGGAATGTCTTCGGCATTAAAGGTTAAGTTAAGGGACGCAAACAAAGTCAAAGAGTTTTTACAAAAAAATGATTTTCTAGATTTTTCTAAGAATCTTACTAAAGACAAAACTCACATCTTCTTTCCTGTCAATTCTGATTTTAATGAAGATTCCTTTAAGGATAATGTTAGTGTTGTTTATGATGTTGTAGATATAGAGCTTGATGAGAAGCAAGAGAAAAAGAATTTTAGTGAACTTTTGCGTTCTCAATTTGGAGATAAAGACTTACTTAGCATGAAAACATCCTATGATGTTGTTGGAGATATAGCAATTCTTGAGATAGATAAGGAGTTTAGGCGAAAAGAAAAATTCATTGCAGAATGTTTGCTTGAAACAAATCCTAATGTCAAAACTGTTGTTAGAAAACAAGGTTCTCATGAAGGAACTTTTAGAAGACAAAAGATGAAATATCTTGCAGGTGATGATAAGAAAGAGACCCTTCACAAGGAAAATGGAATTCAACTTTTACTTGATATTGAGAAAGTATATTTCTCAGCAAGACAGAGTACTGAACGAAGAAGAATTGCTGATCAGGTAAAGAATGGTGAAAGAGTTCTTGTTTTGTTTTCTGGTTGTGCACCTTTCGTATGTGTTATCGCAAAGAATTCAAATCCTAGATATGTCTGTGGTGTTGAGCTTAATCCTGTGGGACACAAATATGCGGTTGAGAATATAAAATTAAACAAGTTCAATAATGTTTTTCTATCAAACAGAGATGCAAAAAAGACAAAAGCGATATTGAAAGACTTTAGTTCAATTCCTGAGTTTGATCCCCATTTTGATAGAATTGTTATGCCCCTTCCTAAATCTGCTGAGGAATTTCTTGATGAAGCGTTGTTCTTTTCAAAGCATGGTACAGTAATTCATTTCTATGATTTTTTAGATGAGAAAGATTTTCATCTTGCACATAAAAAAATTGAGAAAGCCTGTCAAAGAAATCTTCTTAAACCAAAGATACTAGATACCGTCAAATGTGGGCAGCATTCTCCTCACGTTTTCAGAATATGTGTTGATTTTATGGTATACTAGGACAGAAATACACTAAAATTTATTAATATGTCCTTATTGTTTCATATTGCTGTGATGAAGTGAACACCCGCTGACTAATGATGACAGGAGTAACTGCTGAGCACTTTTTTTCTAAATGATGACAGGAGTACATACTATTTTC
>CAZOXV010000025.1:7744-9978 GCA_964583935.1 uncultured Methanosarcinales archaeon
GAGTAACTGCTGAGCACTTTTTTTCTAAATGATGACAGGAGTACATACTATTTTCTGAACTATTTTACCATGTTATATAGAAAAAGGATATAATAAAAGATGGATATGAACTATCCGTACATGCCCATGTAGTCGCTTCCTTCTAATTTTTCTTCAGCTTCTACTTTCTGCACTGCCTTGAAGAAATAATCTTCTGTGACAATATCCGAATCATCCCTTATTGCGAAGTATCCTGCTTCAGTACATACAGCTCTTATCTCAGCACCAGAGAAATTTTCCATTCTCTTAATAATACCTGGAACATTAATACCTTTGGCAAGAGGCATCTTATTAGTATGAATCTTGAAAATTTCTTTTCTCGCATCTTTGTTAGGATAATCTACATGGATAAGTCTATCAAGTCTTCCTGGCCTTGTCACTGCCACATCAAGGATGTCCTTTCTGTTTGTACATCCTATTATTTTCACATTATCAAGTGGCTTAAAACCATCTATTTCTGCGAGTAGTTGCATGAATGTCCTTTGGACTTCTCTTTCACCAGATGTTCCAACTTCAATACGGTTAGCAGCAAGTGCATCTAGCTCGTCAATAAATATTATTGATGGTGCTTTCTCGCGAGCAAGTTCAAATATTTCTTTAACTAGCTTTGCACCTTCTCCGATGAACTTTTGGACAAGTTCAGATCCAACAACTTCTATAAAAGTAGAATTGGTTGATGCGGCAACTGCTTTTGCCATGAGTGTTTTTCCAGTTCCTGGTGGCCCATAAAGAAGGACACCTTTTGGAGGTTGTATACCCACCTTGTTAAATAATTCTGGCTTAGTAAGTGGGAGCTCAATTACTTCTTTAAGTTCGTTTGCTTCTCGATTCAATCCACCAACTTCATTCCATCCGATGCTTGGCTTTTCTATTATGACAAACTTATCAACATTGAAGTGTTTGATTGTATTTACTCTCCTTATAATTGTCAAGTTTTTTTGTTCACACAAAATAGAGTCTCCTGGAGCAAGTTCTTCACTATCTTTAGAGACGCCAACGACAAACTGATTTCCGTTAGGTGCTTTTATCATGGCGTTTTCCTCAACATAATCGACAAATTCACAGACCATGAAAGGTGTTTGTTTATATCTTTCAAGTTCCATTCTAAGTCGTGCAACAGTTTCTTTGAGAATCTTATTTTCCTCTTCATACTGGTTAATATCTGCACTATATCCGTACATAACCTTGTCCATGTCTTCCTTAGACTCTTCTTCGTTTACTGACATATGTCAAAACCCCATACGACAAATCTTTTTCAATGTAAAATCAAGAATGCCGAGTAAAGCTATAAACTGCCTCTTTTTATAAATTTTTTGCACAAGACAGTGTAAATATCCTTTCTTAGAATTTTGTGAGTGTTTGTTTATCTTATCTGGTTAAAACTGGTTCTTAGACGCCCGTCTAGACGCGTCTAGACGCCCACGGACGCGCCCATAGACGCCCATGGGCGCGTCTAGACGCCCGTAACAGTTTTTGTTTGTTTTTTCATTTTCTCGTCGACAAATGAAACTCAGACGTCTGAGTTTTTTCTTTACGCATTTAGACGCCCGTCTAAGTTCTGCTCTAGGTCGTCTAGAAATTATTTTCTGATTATCACTTTTTTACTGAGAATTTGATTAGACTCTGTTGTAAATTATATTGTTTTTGAAAGGAGTACCTTTCTTATGTTGTCAGATACATAGTACCTTTTTATCCCATTACCATCATTAATCTCCTGTATAGGGAATCCTTTTGCTTTTATGTGACAGATATGGTTCTTTACAGTATTTGATGACACACCAGTCATAACCGCAATATCTTTGTAGCTGAGCTTTTGGCTGGTATTGCACAATTCTCCTAAAATGTTTTTTTCTGATCTAGTAAGAATGTCTGAGTAATGTTCTAAAGGTGGCTTACTTTCCTTATTTTGTTCTTCTTTTTCCTCTTTTCTATATATATATTCTTCATTTTTTCTTTCTTCTATCATCTTTTGGTCGTCTAGACGCGTCTCTGGACGACTGTAGACGTCGGAAGACGTTTGTGCTCTACTCACATATGTTGTCTTGTTTTCTTTTATTTCTGAAACAACTCTGTATAGGTCTATCAAGTATTTGTTGTACTTTTCAAATGCTAGCGAAATGTTATTCTCTAGGTCCCTTAGCAATTCATTTTGTTTTTTAGAAATATAATTTTCTACAATATCTAATTGCTTTTCA
>CAZOXV010000026.1:0-9946 GCA_964583935.1 uncultured Methanosarcinales archaeon
ATAAAAAGATTTCAGAGACACCCATTTTTGGTGCCATATGCTACCAGCCCGATAGTAGGGATGAGATTGCAGATGATTATGGTTGTTGTATGAGAAAAGTGGATGATTGATTGTTTTCATTACTCTCTAATGGCAACAAACAGAAAGCTTTAAATATAGAACATTTCTTCTCGAAAAATAAGATAGTACAGAATGAACTCTTAGCTAAAATTAAGGCGTTTGGGCTTAATACATACGAAGCAAAGCCTTGGATGGCTCTTCTTTCTAGGGGTGTTTCTACAGCTGGTGAGCTCTCTGATATAGCTAATGTTCCAAGGTCTAGGAGTTATGATGTTCTTGAGTCGCTTGAAAAGAAAGGATTTATCATGATGAAGCTTGGTAAACCAATCAAGTATGTGGCTGTAAAGCCCGCTGAGGTTCTTGAAAGAGTTAAGAGGCGAATTGAGGCAGAAGCGCAGGAACAGGCATTGATGGTCGATAAGATACGCGATTCTGAAGTTCTTGAGGAGCTTAGGCTACTTCACTCCAATGGTATACAAACTGTTGAACCTGGTGATTTGACTGGAAGTATTAAGGGAAGATCAAACATTTATAATCATTTGACTGGTGCCATCAAGAATGCTGAAAAGAGTGTTGTTGTCATGGCCACTGATGAAGAGCTAGCGCGTCATGCTGATAATCTAAAAAAAGCGTTCTCAAGAGCTAAAAAAAATGATGTTGCGGTAAAAATAATCTCACAAGTTAATGACACTTCAAAGGAATCTGCTAAGTTACTTAGTGATTTTGGGGAGATAAAACATGTTGATAATCTTCGTGCACGTTTCATAGTCATCGATGAAAAGGATGTTGTTCTTATGCTTACAGACGATTCAAAAGTTCATTCTAATTATGATGTTGCTATTTGGGTGTCGTCTGATTTTTTTTCAAATAGTATGATAAGTCTCTTTTCAAGCATATGGGAAAGTCTTCCATCTTTAAACTTGGAAGAAGAATCTTTTGCTAAATTTTCTGCAGAAGCTCATTATTGATTTTTTCTTAATATCTCTCTTAAAATAAAAACATATATAAATTCTCTAAAATATAATTGTTATAGTTGTTTTATATTGAGGTGATTAAATGTCTGTATTATCAGTTACGGAAATAACTCTTGCAATCATTCTAGGTGTTTTAGCTGCCATTGTTTATAGTCTTAGAGTCCTTGTGCTTCTTGAAAGGCGCATGGCGCGTGTTGATGAGAACCTTGAGCGGATTGTAATGAAAGTTGCAAGTGATGAGAAGCTAATTGAAAAGAAGCTTGGCATCAAGGAGAGTTCTTTGCTTGGTAAGAAAAGACAAACAAAAAGAAAGAGGAGATAATTTCATGAGTATATTTTCATGAAGTCTTTTATGTCTCTTATATTTTCTTTTAACTTAACTATTCTTTCTCTATTGTCTTCGTGTTTCATAACAGATCCACACTCTGGACACTTAAAGTTATAAGCCATTGCAGTTGTTATGTCCATTCGTAGACAACAGCTAAAATATTGATTTTCTTTTTCTGCCTCTAGCCTGTTTCTTAGAATTTCTAATCTAGAATTCATGGTTTTTTGGAGCATTGAGCCTATTCTCTGATGATTAAAAGACCAATAATATGTGTACCAACCATGTTCGAGATCTTTCTTTTTTTTGAAAGTGACAAGATTTTCCTGGTACAACTTATACAAGGTTCTTCTTGCCTCATTGACTTCTATTTTCAGTTGATCTGCTAGCTTAATTTCTGAAATTTCTTCACAATTATTTAGCATCGCAGTTACCGGAAGAACGTCTTGACCAAAGACTTCCTTCATCACCTTATTCATAGTAGAACGATTAAATTTCATTTAAAGAACACCCCTTTTAGAATTCGAAACAATATTTTGAAGAAGACCACGGCATTGCATCTAAAAGAGGTACGTCATTTCTCCTATATAAAACTTTCTTTTTTTGTCCTCAGGAAAATAATTACTTTATAAATTTATTTTCAATACAGATCAAAAATAAGTTTCTTGACGATAAAATTTAATCTGATTCTCAAAAAGTGATAAGTTCTTCAAAGTTCATTGAATTATTTTTGAAATCTTCTTTGCTAATGCAAAAATTCTTAGGAGTCTCACGTAGGTTATTTGCTTTGAAAAATCCCCAACCATTTCCATTGAATTTTACTGCAACTATAGGTTCTGCACCAAAGAGATGAGAAAAAGATCTCAGCGAAAAGATTTCGTCTTTGGTAAGGTATTGACTATTGGACTTAGTGACTTTACATTCAATGGCTAGTTTTTTATTTCTACTTCCTGCGAGTATGTCTGGACTATCATATTTCATACTTCCTGATCCTGCAGTTCTTACACAGGCCCAGTTATTCATCCAGAGCATATGAAGCAATTCGCGTTCTGCATTACTTCCCTTTCCTTTTGCATTCATACATATTATCTTCTTATTGGAATTATAAATATTACTTATGGCTGTCTAGTGTGTCCTGTGGACACGGATAAGTATTTATACAAGAAGATTCCACATATTTCTATGTCAGAAACAAGATCAATTCCGCTAGCGTCAATGGAAAAAATTTTGAAGGCGTGTGGCGCAGAGCGTGTCAGTGATGATGCAAAAGTCGCATTAAAATCTTTACTTGAAGAGATTGCTGATGACATTTCAAGAAACGCTATTAAATTATCACGCCATGCAGGAAGAAGAACTGTAATGGGTTCTGATGTTAAACTTGCTTCTCGTTGAGTTTAGCTATACTGTTATCTTCATAAAGTCCTCAGCTAATTTGACTTCCTTAAATTCTTTTTTTGCTTCAGCAACTAACCCTTTTGCATCCTTGTATCTTTGTGAAAAGTGGGTCAATACTAGTTTCTTAGAATTTGATTCTTTTGCAATGTGGCCTGCCTGAGTTGATGTAAGATGCTTAAACTTCTTAGCGTTTTCTTCTAATTCTTTTGTGTATGTTGATTCACTGATTAATAGATCAGCATCTTTTGCTATAGCATAGCAACTATTGTTTATTCGTGTATCAAATATAAGCCCTATTTTCTTACCGTGTACAATTGTTGTTGTCTCTTCTGCACTTACTTTCTTACCTTTCCATTCAACAGACTGGCCACGCTGGAGCTTTCCTAGAAGAGGACTATCTGGTATTTTTAGTTTCTCGATTGCCTCTTTTTTTATTCTTCTCCTATCTTTTTCTATGAATCTGTATCCAAGACATGGAACTGGGTGTATTAAGGAGTACGCTTCTAAAGAATATGCATTAAAGTTTATCTTGTCACCATCTTTCAATTCATGAACCTTATATTTTATTCTGTATTCTGCCGAAAAAAAGTCAAAAATTTTTTTGAGATTATTCTCGGTTCCAGAAGGCCCGTATATTTCAAGTGTGTCTGTATACTCGTTATGGCTTAATGTTTGTATTAGTCCGGGTATACCGAGAACATGGTCTCCGTGCCAATGGCTGATTACAAGTTTTTTAATTTTTGAGGGTTTTATGCCTGCAATTTTTATTTGCCGTTGGGTTCCTTCTCCGCAATCAAACAGCAAACCCTCTCCTTTATATTCCAAATATATTGAGCTGTGGTTACGGTCCTTTGTAGGAACCATGCTACTTGTGCCTAAAAATATTATTTGCATTATTATCACATGTACGCGTTTTGATAAACTTTTTAAAGAGAGTTCTTTTTTATAAATCTATGGCAAAAAGTAATACGGCAGTTACTGCTAGCCTTGTTGATCGCAGTGTTGTTACTGAAGATTCGGATAAGGCAAGGGAGTTTTATGCTAGAAGTAGGTATGGCGAGATAAAAAATGGAAAGGTATATCTATCTTTTTTCGAGGCACTTTTTCTCATGGAGAAGAAAAAGCTGATTGTATATGATGCTCGAAGAAAAGAGTATTCCAATGAGCGTTTTATAAAAAAGATAAAGGCGAAAAATGATTTTCTTGTCAAATATTCTGTTTTTAAAGATTTAAGATCCAAGGGCTATATTGTGAAAACAGCATTGAAATTTGGCGCTGATTTCAGGGTATATAATAAAGGAATTAAGCCTGGTGAAGACCATGCGAAGTGGGTTGTTTTTTGTGTTCATGAGTCTGATAGGCAAACATGGAATGATTTCTCTGCCAAGAATAGAGTTGCCCATTCAACAAAGAAGAAGCTTTTGATTGCCGTCGTCGATGATGAGGGTGATGTAAGCTATTGGGAAGTGCATTGGGTCAAGCCATAATCTTGATAATATGTTTCTATTTTCTTGCTTTGGTGAGCATTATTGATAGCTTTATGAGTTTTCCAAAGCGGACCTTTTATCAGAAATCTTTATAAAGAGATTAGGGTTTTTCAGGTTGCTATGCCCCTGTAGCATAGCGGCTAATGCGCGTGACTTGTAATGACAACAAGTTGTCAAACTTGCTTAGAAGCAAGTAATCACGAGATCGAGGGTTCAATTCCCTTCAGGGGCTTTGCTTGCAAAATTCTGAAGGTTTGCCAACTTTGTTGGCTTTATCTTCAGGGGCTTTCTTAATTGAAATATCTAAGGTTACTCTTAATCTGTTCTTTAAGTCCACTATCTTTATCTTCAAAAATAGAATTCCACACATCTAACCTTGGTTTATCTTCAGAAGCAGCAGGATGAAGCACTAGATTACCTGAGGAGAATTCATACCAGAAGCTATGCCGTCCAGGTTCTCTAAAATAATTACCCGCCAAGATGCTGTGATTATCCATACCTGATTTTATGTATATTATGTTGCTTGCATTATCCAGCACGATTACTGTCCTTTTCATTTTACTTGATCTGTTTCCTTCAGCATCCATAACTGGTTTACCCATTATAATATCATTAGCATGCCCTGATCTTGCAAGTACTTTAAGAGCAGCTGACATAGCTTTGTTTGCATCTATAATTTCGGATTCTTTAGCTTCACCTGCTTTTATTTTTAAAATGGTGCCGTTAACTTTCTCCTTGGTCTCCTGATCGATTTCTTTACCTCGGACTCTCTCAAGATTTTCTTCAAATCTTCGAAACACTTTTTCATTTATTGGCTCGGGTGCCATAGTGATGCCTCCATTTCATGAAAAATTATATAATATTATATGTTTTGTTTCTTCTATAAAGGTTCAAGTTTTTGTGCCTCTTCCATATACTCCGTATCCTTGTTTGCAATGAGATAGCTTGTCAAAGTCCTATCAATGTAGTGGTTTATTTCTTTAAGACGTGTCAATTTCTGTATAATATCATTTGACTCTTCTTTTTTTGATAATATCTTATCTAGTTTTTCAAGATGTTTTGAGAATTTTTTGAATCTTCTATGCTCTCTCTTAATGTATCTCTCTACTTTTTTCCTCTTATCAATATCGTTTATCATCTTTGAAATTAGCTCTAGGTTAGAATATATTGACTCGAACTCTCCCTTAAATGACATAAAAGATTTGTTTATCTTCTTATCTTCTAGAAGTGTTTGAGGTATGGCAGCCATCAAATTTTTTCCAGCGACAGCAAAGTTATATGTATAATTCTTTATTTGTTCATTGATGTTAGCATTATTTTCCATGAATCTGTGGTGGTATTTGACGTATTTAAAGTTTTAGAAAATAAAGGTCCATCCGAAAAAAATAGAAGAGTATATGGCCTGCTGTGAACTTATAAAATCCCGCCTAGTTTTAAAATACAAAGATTAGGCTGCATCAATCACTCAATTTTTTAAAATCACATCAAGGCACCATACAAATAACTTATTCCGAATGAACTTGAAAATGGTGGTTTGGCTTTGTTTTTTATCTGCGATTTTGCCTTAATTTTCCATTATTCTGTACATAATATTTAAAAGATACAATTTCTTACCATTTCCTATGGCTTTCAGTAAATCGTTTCCTAAATCGATTGAAGGTATAGCTTATCCTAAATGGATTGATGTTTATCTGTCTCAAGCAGAAGAAAAAGAGATAGAACAGAAAACAAGGAGGGAAAATAAGGAATTAAGGATTAGTTGTATCAATGATGCTAAAGATATTGCAAAGTTAACTCAGCTAAACAATTACCAATCTGACATCATAAATGTTGCTATTGCCTTGTTTGAGAAACGTGCTTCTCATAGTGTACACGCCAAAGAAAGGTTGTGTAAAGATAAATTTGATGAAGAAAACAGATAGAAAGTAACTATTTTCGTTTAATCCTTCTTGCTTCTTTCCGTTGCACTTTTTTAGCTCTTCTTTTATCCTTCTGCATTTGCTTCTCTTTTTTCCTGTATTCTTTGTAAGAAAATACCCTTCCGCCCTTATGGGTTTGCTCAAATTCATCAAGTTTGAGAAGTGCATTGGCGGGTGCATATGTGAAGGATAAGACAGATGCAAAAAACATTATTGCAAAGACAATAGCGAATGCAACTCCAAAATCAGGCCATTTTTTTGCTACATATATCACCGATACATAAAAGCCTATGATGCTTGTAAAGAAAAAAGAGTTTGAAAGGGGCACAAATCTTCGTTTAGAGGGTTGGTTTGTCATACCTATTTATTTACTTCTCTTCTTTATATATTTTTTCAAAACATTATTAAACGCGTTTCACGTTCAATCTTTTGTGTGATGTGGTGGTTTTGTTGCTTGTGACAAAGAGATTTTTTATCATTATGTTTTTTATGTTAGCTTTTTCTTATTCCTATGTTGCCGCTACTGATTTTTCAATATCTACTACAATTAATTCCAACACTTTTTATACATTGCCCATCTTAACTCCACCAATTCTTGAGTACTATTTTAATTCTGAGTTTAATCTTGCAGCCATAGACAGTAATGTCTCTGTATATATTATTGCTGCTGATACTGATGTTGACTGGTGGAATGAAACATTCGCATATAGGATACCAATTGCACAATCAGTTTCATATCATCCAGATAAGACTTCAACATTGATATTAGACACAAGAACCCTTATTTCTGAGTCTATGCTTAAACAAGATTGTACTGATTTACGAATATATAATTCTGAAACTGAACAAATACCATTTATTTTAGAAGATTGTAATACTGAAGATACACGTATTCGTTTCAAGAAAAAAAACCCAGTTAATTCCCAAATATATTTTTATCTTGGAAATTCAGGAATTACATCACTTCTTCCAGAAAAATTAGCATACAAATTTTTTGAGGAATTCATCAATCTGACCTCTTTTAATGAAAGTTGGTTGCTTAGAGCGGGTAACTATTCTATAGATAATCATAATTTTGTTTCAGATAGTGCTAATGTTACTGAGATAAAACTCAATTCTTCTAAAATTTCTCTGGATTCTGAATTGAAATATAGTTTTTCATCTTCTCAATCATCTTCTCACACTTTAATCTTATCTGAGTTTGATGATTTTTCTGTTAAAAGTTTCTCTTTGACTATTGAAGGCGATAACGTAGAATCTTGTTGGACTTTAAACAATGTCATTGATTGCTCCACATATGCGTTTTCAGAAAAAGCAACGAATGACGTCTATGTTGAGCTTTTTGACGATTTTTTGAATATCTACATAAATGGTGAGAAGATAAATCCACTTCCTCAGTATTATGGTATAGAAAATTCAGGAATCTATTTTGTATTCAGTAATCAAACAACTTTAAGTGAATTTTCTTTGCTTGAGCGAACTGTTGATGAATTCTCTCTTGAGAACTTTCAAAAATTGATGTACTACATAAGTGGAACTGCATTTGGTGGATCTTTTGGGTTTAACTATGATGTTTCTGGTTTTCCAGAAGGTCTATATTCTGTAGTTACGAAAGCAACTCGCCCAGATATGAATACACAGTATTCTGTAGATAGGTTCTCAACACATTATAATAAAATATCATTTGATGTCGATGAAGAAGGTCTGGTTAGTGTGTTCTCTAATAGGTATCTAGTAGATACACGTGGAACAATGAAGATAACTAATGATAACCCTGAGTCAGTTAATGTTGATATCGAGTTTGATACCCCTTTATTGATTCAACAAATTAGCGGTAACTATTTGAAAAACAACAAATTAGATATAACAATAAGCCCTTTTTCATCAAGAGAAATAAATTATTTTGTATCTGGTGTAACTTCTCAAAATCCTATTGATAGGAACTATGGTGCTGCTGCAAACCTATTAAAGGATGTCATTAATCAAGATAATCAGAGAATACGTTCTTCATCATTTAGGTACGTTGAAATTGAAGATGAGGAAATAATTTACGAGGGTGATGAATTTGTTCCAGATAGGAAACAGTTAAGATATACTGTTGACGGCAGATATATTCTTGATAGTTTTAGTAGACTTTATCTCACAAAATATTTCTCAAACTGGAAAGTTGCACCTGGTGATGTTGTTGAGGTAATTCTCAGAATTACCAATATGGACCCCTTCTCTCGCGAAGTTGTTGTGAGAGATTCTATCCCATCTGAGTTTGAGTATTTTGGAGTGCAGCGTGGTGGCGAAGAAAAATTAAGTTGGGATTTTATAATGAATAAAGAGACTGCAAGGATTTTATCATATAAGATGGTGTATGTTGGCAATTCAACGGGAAAATTATCTGTGATGCCTGCTAATGCTACTTCAGAAAGGCTTCTTGTGTATTCTAACATACCTTATTTTGTCAGGACGAGTGACGAGCCCAAGTCTGTTTTTGTAACAAAAAAGGTAGAGTCTTGGCCAGGGACACATCTCTACGATGCGGTTGATTCTGCGCGTGTTACTATATCTGTCGTTAATACAGGCAATAAGCCCATAGAAGAAATCTATGTTGATGATCTTTGGAAAGAGAATGCCTTATTTGTGAACCCATCTGTAGCAACGATTTTCAATGCAAGATGGTTAATTGATAATCTAGATCCCGGCTCGAAATGGACTGTAAGTTACATGACTGAGATGTACGATGAATTATCTAATTTACCTAAAGTTAGAAGTTATACCGAAAACATTGATGTCTCTGGTGATTTGATTGATGATGATTTTGAAGAGGTGGGTATATGGAAAAGCAGTTTTTGGAAAACACCATTCGCTCTCATTGTGCTCATCTTTGTTCTTGTCGATCTAGTAATTATTGGCTATTATCTATATAGGAATCCTTTCTTTGAAAGCGAAGAAGAAATAACGCCCTCTATCTATATGAATAAGATAATGGAACTGATTCCTGCTTTTACTCAGAACTTTATTGGAAGATTTGTAACTAAATTCAAACAAAATTTTGTCTCTTCTTACACTGCTGTTAAAAGATTGTTTTCCAAATTAAAAGATAAATCCAAAGATGGACTTGCAATCTTTAGTAAAAAGAGTTCAGAATACTACAAGGAAAGGAATATTTCTCTGGTAGAAGAAAATGTCAGAGGCTCACTCTCCGCCGTTAAAAAAGAAATCACTGAACTTAAGAAATTGACATTTAATGATTGGATTAAACTCTTTATACACTATAAAAGAAGTTTCTTTAAAGCAATCCATAATAAAATAACCTACTCTATGTTTGTTTTATCAGGGAATATGTTGATTAGGAATCCTGATTCAAAGATGGGGAAAATCTTGGGTTTTTCTGCAAAAGTGATAAACCCCGAGTTAAAATCACATCTTGTTGAGGTTGCCGAAAAGAAGATTAAGAAAAAGCAAAGTCGCTATGAGAACGAGATTGCTCGTATTGAACGTCTCAGAGAGAAAAATGAGAAACTTCTCAAGGAAAGTAATCCCTTTCTTAAATTATTTCTTAGAATAAAGTTCTTGTTTAAGAAATAACCCACTTTCTCTAATTTATATTATGGCGAAACTATTTTTTAATTATGTTTGTAGATCCAAAGCATTTTACCGATAAATATATAAATGAGTTTCTTAATAATATATTATTGTGAGTGTGTGTGGGGTTTTTCCTCTGTGTCGTCTATAGGTTTTGAGAAGTGGTATTCTTTTATCTCTAAAATAATAGACACACGGGAAAAACTCATC
>CAZOXV010000027.1:0-9926 GCA_964583935.1 uncultured Methanosarcinales archaeon
TTCAGCGAAAGTATTCTCACCATAAGAAGGAACGTTCGCAACTAAAATTTTCTTCTTGTTACACTCTTTTATGTCTATATGATCAAAGCCGGTAGAGCGCGCTGCTATAAACTTTAACTTAGGGAGCAACTTAAGAACATCTTTTGTAATTCTAGAATATATGAAAACAGAGATGACATCATAGCCCTTGGCAAGACTAACAGTCGTATCATTAAGAGGTTTATCAAAGAAATCAACCTTAACATTTTTAATATTCTTCCTAACATACTGTTTCTCTAGTTGCGTTGCTTCAAAAAATGCAATCTTCATAGTCATCACCAATCTATTTTTACTCTTCCGTTCTTTATTTTTGCTTGACAGCATAATCTTGAATTCTTTGGAAGTTTCATGCGCTTCTCCTTTTCATTTTTAGGTTCAAGGTTTTCCAGACCTTCAACGACAATAACTTCACAAGTTCCACAAATTGCATTTCTACATCCGAATGGGACTCCTAGTTTCTCTGCCGCATCAAGTATTGGACCCGAGTTCAAGTCCACTTCTGACGACTCATCACATAAAACTGCATTTTTGGATGAAATTGAATCGCCATCGCGTCTATTAGTGTTAATAGAACCAGGGTTTATAATATTATTGTCTAAGTCACCACCCATATTCTTTGTCGTTTTTTTCTCAACAGACTTACTATCTTCCTTCAATGAGTTTCGTCCCGGGATTTCCCATTTCTCAAACATCAACGACTCCACTAGCGATGAATCAGAAAGTTTATCTGAAAGATCATGTATCATCTCTGGCGGACCAGAAAGAAGAAAAACATACTTGTCTTTCCTTAAATTACTTTCAACCATACATTTTGTTATCCTTCCTTTTTTTCCAGACCACACTTTTGGATTTAATCTAGTCAATGTGTGAATAATACTTAGATTCTTATTTTGCTTTGCGAGGTTATTAAGCTCATCATAGAAGATTATATCACCAATAGACCTGCTTGAGTAAAAGAGAAAGATTTTATTTTGTCTTCTGGTATGAGTAAAATGTCTTATTATACTGAGAAAAGGTGTTATTCCTGTACCTCCTGCTATCATTACATATTTTCTCTTATTATCTGTTTCGGGAAGCGTGTAGGTTTCCCCGAGAGGCTTAGTTATAGATAACTCTTCGTCCACAACTAGTGAATGCAAAGATGTTGAGAATTCACCAAGAGATCTAACTGTGAATCGTAAAAAATCATCCTCTGGTGCGCTACTTATGCTCAAAGGTATAGAAGATTTGCCTCCAAACTCTCTGTTATCTGGAAATGAAACAAGAACATCCTGACCTGCTTTATATGAGAAACCATCCGGAACACCAAAACACAATGAAACAACATCATTTGTTTCTTTAATCTTCTTTTCTAACTTTATAATATATTTCTTCATCCAATCAAAACCATGAAAGCAATTTAAAAAATATCTGTTTAAAAGAACTTATTTCCCTAACCTACATCCCCCTGTAGGCAAGACTCTTATTATATCATCAACATGACCGCTTCCAAGAGCCTTTTTAATTTCTTTGGCAATCTGTGAAGCTTTAGCAGTTCCCTGCAAGACCTTGACATACATTCTATCAATATCTTTTTTCTCAGCAGCTGGAAATTTTCTTGAAAGCATGGTTCTTATAGCAGTCTGAGGTCCAGCATAGACAACATCATCGACAACAGCAATACAAAGTCTAAGAACTGCGTTAATATAGTTGGTTTTACCCTTTATCATAAACGAACCTTTTGACAGATATTCTCCGGCTTTGGCTTCTTTCGTAACCTGGTCAGGATTCACATAAAGTACTTCAATTGAACTTATACCAGCTTTCCATGCTCTACTGTAACATGCAAGAAATTCAGCAGTCTCTTCCTTCTCAATATCCATTATCGGCTTACCTTCTGACTTAATTACCATGAACGGACTCCCTGACATATCAGTATGAAAAACTAAGTCGTTTGGTTCGGTATGTTTCTTGATAACTGCTTCGTTTGTTGTCGCGTCTCTTCCCCCAATCACTAATTTTCCTTCTGACGTGAAAAACCAATGAAATTTTTCATACCATTCGGTCTTTCGGGGTTTTGATTTCTGCTTCGTCTTTTCTTCATCTTTTTGCTCTTTTGCAAAAATCTTCTCTTCCTGCTCTTGAAGTTTTGCTTCGGATTCAGAGATGGCTTTCTCAATACCCTCTATCTTTTTTCTAGCCTTCTTAGCTTTCTCAAAATAGAAAGAAGCACTTTCATCAACAGACTTATTCAACCATACTTCGACATCCATAGAAACTTATAATATAAATTCATTTTAAAAACTTACTAAAACTTAGTAGGTGTCGTTGCATAATCAAGCAAAGAGAAGAGAATTGGCCATTGTGAGTACAACAACAGCTACAAACATCATTAAAAAAGAATGCCTTAAACCAGATTTATAATCACCCTCTGACATTTTCCCGAGAACTACTCCTGCAAAAAACGATTGTATGACTGCCAACATCATGAATATACCAGACATGCTTGCAAACCAATTAAGAACAGATTTTATAAAAGCGAAAGGTGAAGAAAAGTCAAAAGAATGTGCCGTCCTAAGCTCCTCAAGACTTTGAGTATCAGTGCCCGTTATTCCTTCCGAACCTGCAGGAGCCTCCATCTGAGATAGATATGGTATAAGAACATTCTGTATAGTAAGAAGAACACCAATAAAAATAAAAAATATAACATATGTTTGGGTAATCTGTCCTTGAATACTCGCCTTCCTTTCTTGTTTTAGTTTCTTAATAGTAAGCAGGGATTCTGTTATAGAGCTTAATACATCTTGAATATTTCCACCTGATTTCTCAGCTTCGAGAACAGTAGAGATGGCTCTCTTGATGACCGGATTTCCAACCTCTGACGAAAAATTGACAAGAACCCGCCTAACAGGTATATTCCATTCGCACTGATTAGCCATTTTCTTAACATAGTAATTCAAAGGACCATAATCACTTCTTGCAGCGTAGACTATTGAACGGGATATAGGCATACCAGATCTTACAGCGCTAACTAGATTACGTACAAAATCAGGAAACCTATCTTCGATTTCTTTTTGACGATAGTTATAAGCGAAATAATCAACCAAAAAAGGAAGAACAATAGAAGCAAAACCAATAAGAAGTAAAGCAAGGAATAAAAAAGTCTCTCTGAATAGCATGAAATCTAAAGATATTATTCCTATACCAAGAAGCAACCCTGTTAGATGCTTTCCCTTGAACTGAAACTTAAATCCCATTTTTAAATTCTCTTCTTATGTTCTTAACTAGGTGTATTAACTATATGCTTGGCTGCGTCATCTCCATGAATACTATGAATAGTACATTTAACATAGGTATAAACACATAAGTTCCTAATATCATAAGTGTATTGATATCCATATTACCAACCGTTCCACCAAGTATGCTTATCATTGAGAGTGCTGCAACAAAAAATAGAGGTGATGCAACCATAAGTCCAGTATAAATGTCTGAAAAAGTCGATATCTGTTCCGTGAATTTTTCTCTTTCTAGCTTATAGTGAAGCATTGCTTCATCTGCACTTTGTCGTAGGAAGTCCTTCAACTCACCACCTGATTGTACAGTTGATACAAACCCCTCAAAGAACTCCTTGAGAAGCCTAGACGGGCAAGTTGTGGACACCCGTTGAACAGCACTCATTATATCATAACCAAAAAGCTCAACATACTCAACAACTTTCTCAACCTCAACAGAGACCTCACCATAATCATTCGATTCTGAAATAAGCTGGAACATGGATGATGGGCTTACACCAGAACTAGCGACAGCAGCCATATGATCAAGAGCGAAAGGAAGATTTGTATTGATGTTTCTTTCTCTATTCTTTTTCTTATAATTAGGAAAATAATGGAATCCCAAAACAGTACCTGCGAGACCCAAAATACCCGCTAGCAAAGAGTTAGCAACTATAACTTGGATTGGGAACATTGCAGACAAAGAAAAGACCCCTACTAAGAAAACAGCTCCGGAGCCAGCCAAGATAGAGGTGAGAAGCATTGTATTAGTATAAGTACTTGAAAGAACATGCATATTTGCATACCTTAATGTCTTATAGAGAGTCTTGAAAAAAGCAGGAAAAGAATTAATGAATTCAACACTTATATCTTTCATTAGTATGTTGGCAAGTGCTGTGTAGGTTGTTGCATTGTAAGATACAGTCTTTTCCTTCTTCTGTCCGAGTTTGGCAACAAAATTCTTTGCATCGTTAGAACTTGTGTCAACCTTCTTTATCTCATCATCTGCTTCGAAATGTATACGTCTTACATTCTTAAATTTAGCAGAAAAAGCAGTCTTCTTCCCCAAAACATCCTCTTTATTTTGCCTATTATTAATGAATTTATCAAGAGCAGATTCTTTCTTGACTTTTTTCCCATTGGCAAGAACCTTATTTGTGTCGCGACCCAAAAACCAATTTATAAAAATCTTAAACTTGGAATCTTCACCTTCCTGCTCCTTCAATTTAGCCATAATAGCCTTTCTTTCCTTGCTAGGAAAGAGGGTATTAGTTATTCCTGATGCCATCCTATCCATCAATGACTTCTTCTTACCTCTTACTTTTGCAAATTCATCGGCTTTAGTATTCCATCCTGCTTTCGCGGCTTCCTCATCTTCTTCTAGCTCAGCGTTTTTAAGGCTGTTAAAATAATCCTTTTCAATCTCTGATTGCGCTTCTGTTCTAGAAAGAACAGGTATATCGTATTTATGTGAGTCTATATAATTGAAAATTCCCTCACAATAGGAACGCATGTGTCCTGCGAGATATGATATATACTCGTCATACATTTCATAAACCTTGTATTCCTCGTGATTTTTGAGAAGCTTTGAGGTTTGATAATCATAATCTTCAGAAGTGATCTGACCCAACTCAAATTTAGATTTCAGGTCGGTCATTCTCTCCTTAATCCTCATCTTCTTCTTATACAATGAAAAAGCTTTATCAGCAATCTCAGAAATCTGATTAGAATAGGACTTAAGCATATCTGTGTCAAATGTATTTGGAGAATAAGTTGATTTATTTATTCCTGAAGGACTGAATGCAGAGAAGTCTTTCTTTGACGTGCTGGAATTTTCATCATGACGAGGAACTTCCTTACCAGCAATTTCTTCCCCTATCACTTCTGCGTTCTTTGACAATACATACCCCTCACAAAAATAAAATAAATGAAAAACTAGTAACCCAGTTTCTCAATAGCTCTTCTAACTCGTAAATTATGTTTTAAACTCTCTTCTTTTACAATCTCAAGCTTAAGCTCAACATTTTTTTTCTCATCTTCTGAATAAACTCTCGACTTGAGGAATTCTGAATAAATATCAATGGAGGCATTCAACATGTTTACCTCATTATATATTTCGTTTAAATCAGACTCATTCAACTGCGCTCACCTTTTGTGCTTCAGGAGATGGTTCTGTATTTTCTTTTTTGTTATCATTATTCTTACTTTCCGACTTATCTTTGGCTTCTGCAGAATCATCCATATTCTCATAGAGTGATTTTCCAGAAATCTCATATTTTTCTAAAACAGCTTTTGGATTATTGTAATAGCGATTTACGATATTTGAGAATTCTCTGTAATCCGTGACATTTTGGTCTGCCAATTTTTGCAATAGCTGAGTCCTAAGCTGTAGCTCTTTCTTAATCTGATCAATAGGTGCACCCGTAGCTTTGCTTATAAGCTCAAGAGTATACATATTGTCATTAGCCTTCATCTTATCCTCAAGCGGTTGATAAGTAAATGCAGCGTTATACTCAACATTTCCCTTTTCATCTTTTGCAGAAACAATCTCATCTATTTCTCTAAGACGTCTTAAATTTTTATCATGCTCTTTTATATGGGTCATAACAACAACTATATTCATAGATTCAACCAGAGAGGATGGGAGACTTATAGGTGGCGTTTCAAGCCTCTTGACAAGTGTCTCAACAGAAGCTGCGTGGAAAGTACTAAAACAACTGTGACCAGAAGCCATACCCTGAAACAATACATAGGTCTCTTTATCCCTTACCTCACCCACAATTACATAATCAGGATTCTGCCTGAAACTTTCTTTCAGTAAATCGAATAGTGTTACCTCGCCATATTTTTCACCAGTAACATTAGTTATTCCAAACCCTTCACGAGTAACAGCAGGAAGCCAATTATCATGCGATAAGTTCAATTCACGAGTGTCTTCAATCGAAGTTATTCTTGCTTCATCAGGTACAAAAGAAGCCAACGAGTTCAACATAGTAGTTTTACCAGCACCAGTCTCACCAATAGTAATTATATTCATTGTGTGTTCTACAGCCAACCAGAAAAAAGCAAAAGACTCTGCACTAGTTGTACCCATCTTAATAAGACTTGTAGGCATCCAAGGATCTTTCGTGAATTTCCTTATTGTAAAAGTTGGACCTCTCGTGGTCACATCCGAACTATATGTGGCATTGACCCTAGATCCATCAGCCAACGTACCATCAAGTAAAGGTTGTGCATAAGAAACATACCGACCACACTTTTGAGCTATTTTTTCAACAAAGATTGTTAGATGTTCCGGCTCCTTATAGATTACATTAGTCTTCAGATTTCTGAATTTCCTGTGGACTATGTATACTGGAGTTCCAGAACCGTTGCACTCGATATCTTCTATGTAATAATCACGTAACAAAGGTTCAATCTCATTCAAACCTATAAAATCACGATAAATATAGTACATCAGTTTCTGATAAGTTTCCATAGAAACTTTTGCACCCAACTCAGAAAGAATAGACTGAACATTATGTTCAAGATACTTAACGACCATCTTATTTTTTGCAGCTGTAATGAAACTAATATTGATCATTTCCTCAAGACCCAAAGTTACAAGCTGCAGAATCTCCCTCTCGACATCAGTTAAAACAGGCTCTTCAATATAATAGACTAACTCAGCATTCTTATTATCCCAGAAAATGTGACATGAAGAGTGGGGCGGGATGAGATCATATTTTATGTTTACCTTGGTAACATCTTTAACAGTGGGTATATCGATAATCTTAGGTCTTAAATCAAGTTTGAAATAGACTTTCGTATTTTTTAACGCATCATCTTCATCATCAGCAGAATTCATAGCAGAATCAGCCTTCTGAATAACAGAACTAGTGCTAGTCTCTGAACCACCTTGCTTAGAAGATTCATCCAATTTAAATCCTTTCTCAGAATCTGATTTTTTATTCGCGTTAAACAAGCCCATCTAATCCCCTCAAAAAAACAAACACACTCTAACTATTATTTTAGAGAAGATGATTTTTAAATATTTCTATTTCAGAAGTGACAAACTGCAGGAAGATTGTACGCTGAAAATCATTTAACCTTGAAATTCTTAACTTCTGCCCGCAAGAAGTCAGCTTCACCATCCAGAGTTAAGTGAAAATCATAGCTATAATCACCAGTATCCATATGAGCTATGAATGAAGAGGAACCAAGAAGAGTACCTGTTCTAGAAATTGACGTATAACCCATACCAGTCATAGAAGCATCGTCATCAGCGACTCTAAATGTAAAGCTCGGTGTTACCGAAACGTTTGTCTCAACAACAGTCATCTCCTGTACAAAATCCCCCGTATACAAAGTTACAGGGCTGTCACGCGTTCCATTCTTTGAAAAAACAACTCGAATCTTGCCATTCTCAATAACATAATGGTCAGAATGTTCCTCAGCGATTACGTCGCTGTTCGCAGAAATCATCAGATTGCCAATCCTATAAGAGGACCTTGGTTCAACAATTTTTGTATCTGTATCCATCTCCCAACGCAATCCCATATCGTCAATCTTTATGTCGCCTTGCGCTATATCAAAAGGTACAAATCTTTGAGAACCTCTACCTTCCGCCGCCACTTGTTCAATATGTTGATCAAGCACCATCATCTGATTTTTCATTTTATTAAAAACAGAGCGGTCTCTCATGCCTTCAATAAGTGGCATACCTGCTTGAAGTATGAAAGCTATAGAAACAGCAGCAACCATTGTATAAAGAACAGCCGAAACCCATACTTGCGAACGCTTAGAGCGCAGACGAACAGACATACCAATGTTATTGAAGTTTTCATTAATAAAACTTATCATTTAGATAAAATAGAAATTTACATGTTAGGATCTAGCCATTATATGCTGTTGGGTCTTCACAATCTAGAGAAGTTCTATTGCATACTTTAGCAATATTATGACAATCATAGGGGAAAAAGTAAAATAAATCAGAATTGAAGTCGCTTATGTCTATAGTTCGCGTCATGCCTTTAACGAAAAGATAATGATCAAAGACCTTCTCTTCACCAGAGCTTGCATCAACTAACGTAGTTACGTTCAGATTGTACGAACTTAAATCGGTATTTTTCACAGACAACTCATCCGCAGATGAGAACCAAACATCAAATAACATCTGCTGGCAATTCACATTGTAATGTACTTCCTTTTCTGGTTCTGAATCTCCAATAGAACCTCTATATATGGTAACGATATTACTGCCCACTGTGAGAAGCAGACCAACACCAATAACCGCAAGAAGAATCACAAAAAATTTCGCACTAGTAGCACTCACGATAATCACCAAAAGATCGAAACATTACAAAAAAGCTAAGCATATTTCTTAAGCCTTGCAATCATCTCTTTGAGATTTTGCTCTTCGACATACATAGTTCTAATATAAGGAACAGAACCAATTATTATAGTCAGCAATCCCATTACAACAAGCAGGTCAAAAAAACTCTTAAAACCTGTCAATAGACTTATAACCGCCAAAAATATAAAGAAAAAATACAAGAAGATGGCTTTATTTAGCACTATTATGGACTTCTCACGTTTCATCTTAGAGAGCTCAAGCTCCATCTCAAAAATCATAGAACTTTTGACAGTAAGTTTTCCACCATCCGAACTTTTTTTCTTTTTTGGCGCCATTTTAAAAACGATATTTCAAGAGAACTACCTACAAGGTAAAATCTCTTCCCATTGTAAATGTGAATCTGAACATTCTGCAGGGACCGCAGAACCCGTCACTTGAACCTTTGGAACAACTTGAATAAACTCTGCCTCACCATGCTCTGATTCAGAATACTCTATCTCATACTTTTTAATTCTACTTCTTTGAAGAGTTTCCTCTATATCAACGGTCTCACCAGTACCTTCAGTACCTAAAACATTAAATAATAAACCTAATAACTCAACTTCTCCCTTGTTCTGCAGGGTTATCTCTATTACACTCTCATCTTCATTGTAACATATCCTTGGAACACGCCCAACTTGGACAATCTCAAGACGCACTTTCTGAGCACAAGTAACCTTGGTATCAGAAGTAACACCCGATTGCCTTGCAGTCTCTTCTACATAAGAACGACCCCAATTCATAACCACAGCACCTAAAGCTACTGCAAACGCAATAAGAAGAACAGTAGCTATTAAGGGCGAAATACCCTTTTTATTGAATCTGAAAAAACCTCTTTTTCGCAATTTATTCACCTTGAGGAACATCAACAAATATCTATATTACTTACCGAGACAGACTTCCTATGACAAAATATCATATCAGTCTCAGTGAAAACAACAGGAACAATATCAATCTGCTGAGTTGTCGATTGTTTGAGCACTCTCACACTTTCAGTGTCATCAGGATAAATTGAAACATTAACGGCCCTTGAGACCGGTGCTTCGAGATAAACATCATAGATGTTAATGACTAGTTGATTTACCCTTATACAGATTCTATTTGTTATATTCATATTTAAAGATTGCGTATTCTGACATATATCTGAAATCCTTATTCCGACAGAATCACACTCTGCAGTATCAGACATCACAGTTAATTCCTGTGCAGACATTTCGTGACTTTCTGTTGACCAATTCGTCATAAAATCACCTAGACCAACA
>CAZOXV010000028.1:0-9814 GCA_964583935.1 uncultured Methanosarcinales archaeon
AAAAGATTTATTAATCAATACGGGTTTGATGTTCTTATGGATCCTTTTTCGGAATTTATTTTTAGTTTGCCACCCATAGTGTCTATTGCTATTGTGGCTTTTGGTGTAACACTATTCACTTCTTTAGTATATAAGTTTGTTACTGACCAAAATATGATGAAGGTATTGAAGAAAGAGCTTAAGGACCTTCAAAAACTCATGAAAGAGCATAGAGACAAGCCTGAGAAGATGATGTCTATACAGAAACAGGCCATGGAAAAAAACATGGAATACATGAAGCATTCTATGAAACCAACTCTATTTACCATGATTCCGCTGATATTACTTTTTGGATGGCTTAATTCGCATATTGCTTATTATCCTATAATGCCTGATACAACCTTCGAGGTTTGGACTGAGATGAAGAGTGGTATCGATGGAATGGTCGAGATTGAGGTAACCCCAGACGTACCAGGTTTTGAAATATTAGGCGGAAGATCCAAGCAAATTAATGATGGTAAGGTTAGTTGGAAGCTTCGCGGACCAGAAGGTGAATATGTGCTCAAATACATTCATGATGAGTCTGAGGCTCAACAAGAGCTCCTAATAACTGATGAGCGCGAGTACAAAAATCCCCTGCAGCAATCTAAAAGTGATGCTTTCAAGTCGCTTCATATAGATAATGAGCGTGTAGAACCCCTGTCTTTCTTGGGGCTTGGTTGGAGCTGGATATGGTCTTACATATTGCTTTCAATACTGTTCAGTACAATCATACGAAAACTTATGAAGATTCACTGATTTTCCGCATAAAACAGTTAGTTTTTTAAATAGTTTCAATTTCTTCATGCTTACCAGACGTGATAAACTAACGCGAGGTATATAAAAATGACCGTTCCATCAAAATTTAAGTCGAGAACCTTCAGGAAAGTCTACAAAGTGACTCCTGGAAGTAATAATGTTGTTCACTATAATAGGCGTAAGCCTGCTAAGATTGTATGCGCTAAATATGGCACTCCATTGCATGGTGTTCCGAGCGAGATACCTGCAAAGATGCAGAACATGCCTAAATCTTCAAAGAGACCTGAAAGGCCTTATGGTGGAGTTCTCTCCTCTAAGGCGATGAGGGAGATTATGAAGGAGAAGGCTAGGAAGTCAGATTTATAGATTCAACCCGGAGTACTGGTAACAGCTCCAAAATGAGGTAGATACAAATGATTGAAATTGGACGTTTATGCATGAAGCTTGCTGGCAGAGATGCTGGTAAACACTGTGTTATTGTTGATGTAGTTGACGAAAAGTTTGTTCTTATTGATGGTGAAACTCGAAGAAGAAAGTGTAATGTTCTCCATCTTGAGCCTATGAAGACTGTTCTAAAGATTAAGAAGAACGCTTCTCATGAAGATGTTGTTAAAGAGTTTAAGACTATTAACATTGAGATTCCTGAGAAGAAGTCAAGGAAACCAACACAGAGGCAAAAGAAGCAGAAGGTTGTGAAGAAACAGACTAAGGAAGCTACTAAGTCTGAGAAGAAGGAAAAACCTAAAGCTTCAAAAAAGGAAGAAAAGCCTTCCAAGAAATAATTCTTTTATATTTTTCTTATTAATAATTCTTATATATTAATTATCTATTTTTGCTATTATGTCTTTTCTTGAGAATTTAATAAATCATGATAAAAAGTGGACATATATTTCTGACAAAGACCTTATGCAAGATTCTAACAGCGGAACGTTGATGGACCCTGTGACAAAATCTGTACTGGAACGTAGGAAAGATATCTGGGTTCTACATCTCCGAGGAAACCCATATGAGCGTGGTTTCGCTCATGGAAAGCTGATGAAGGATGTTATCCAGAGGACAAGTATTTCGAAGTTTTATGGAGGGATGTTGAGAGATCTTATCAATAGTTCGGATTTTGAGAAGAAAGTTCCCTCCTTTCTCAAGAATTTCGTTCTTGATACTGTGGAGAGCTGGTACTACTCTCCATTAGAAAAAAATTGTCTTGAAGAGACTGTTGATGAGATGTATGGTGTAGCTGATGCTGCGGATTTTGATAGAAAAGAAGCTCTACGTGCTATGCTCTCTCCCGATATAATGGAGCATCTTGCAGCCGGATTTCTTAAGTTTGGCAAAGAATCCTTGGGTAATTACTATTTGGGTGGATGTACAGCGTTTTATCTAAGAAATTCTGCTCTACGGAAAAGAGACACTTCCATTTTTGGCAGGAACCTAGATTTTCCAGGTGCACTAATATGGAAACCAACTATTATATTCAACCATCCTTCTGAAGAGGTCACAGTCCCTATACGTAATGATGATGGAGAACTTTCTTTCAGAAAAGAACAAAAGCAGAAATATGCATACATAACAGGAGCGGGATTTCCTGGGTTTGGACTTACTGGGTTCAACGAATCTGGTATATGCATGTCAACACACGTTTGCTTGTCTAAAGAATACTCTCGAAGAGGACTGCCTACACTTGACTTCAACCATTACCTGTTTACAAGATCAAAGTGTTTGGATGACATAGACACATTAATACGTTCTGAAAACTTAAAATGTGCTTCACCGCATGCTGTTGTTTTTGCAGATAAAGATAACGCCTTTTCTTTAGAAGTTGATGCAAAAAATTGTTTAGTAAGGCCCATGTCAGAGGACTATGACATTCATATTCAGACAAACCATTTTTTGAACCCTATCATGATGAAGGAAGAGATGGAATTTGTTTTGGAGCGAGAGAACACTGTTGGGCGGACAAGATTGCTCAGAAGTCTCATAGAAAAAAATTATGGCACTATTGATGTTCAGAAAGCAGTTGATATGATTTCTTCAAACATCGATGTCTATTCAAAACAGACTGCTCTTGTTGGAGACTTTCCTGCTCAGGCTTCAACGCTCAATAGTATTGTGATAACTCCTGGAAATGGAGATCTTTGGGTTGCTTCAGGCAATCCTCCTGCAGTTTGTTATAATGAATACTCCGGTTTCAATTTTTATGATGAAATCGAAGGGGTTGGTAATAGAACACGTATCCAATCTTTCAAGAGGTCCAATAAAAAATTGCTTGATGATATTGTTTTTAGCCCCGTTACTGAGGTTATGAAGAATTCTCTCTCTGATTTTTACAGGGCGCAGGAAGCACTCAATTTTGGCAGAGTTGATACTTCTTTATTGTTTCTGAACAGGGCAATCTCACGACATAATGATCCCGGATACAGTTATGTTAAAGCGTTGTTAGAGATGAAACTGGGAAATATTCATGATGCCCTTGAGACAATAAGTTATTGCAGGAGTAATTTTATTTATTCACCTATTAAGACAGATGCTCTTGACCTTTGGGAAGGAAGGTGTTATGATGTTCTTGGAGACAGAGAAAATGCGCTTTCTATCTATAAGCATGCACTTAATAATAAAGCTATGCCGCCTAATATGAAGTCTGCTTTCAGGCATAGTTTGAAGCATAGGTTTAATCTTAGCGATATGCCTAATACTGTTGATTTTGCATTTATGGGACCATTAGAATTTCATTAGTTTTGTTGTTGCCGTTGTTATAGTCCCACCTATTATGGCTGTGTAGAACTGGAATAGCCCCATTGCTGTCAAGAACATTGCAGGGAATCCAAAGAATGTTACTGCAATAAATGCTGCTGAAAACAATAATGCTGATTTTGCGATTGATGCAGCTATTACGTTTGTTCCATAGTTCTTTCTGAATCTTTTTGAGACTAGTTTTGCAGTAAAAACATATGTGAAATTTGCAAGCCATATTGCAGGTATGAAATATAATAGGAAAGTTGTTGCTCCTCCAAATAGAACTCCACCAAGGTATGCTCCAATGCTCGGAAGGAGTATTATTGGTAGCGATTTTTTGAAATTCATTGTTAATGCTGCCCTGAACAATAATGCGTTTATTACTGCACCTATTAGTAGCTGTGGGTGTCCTAGGAATAATGGAATTGTTTAGCTAAAAATAGAAAGGACGAAGAATTCTATGTTGTTGTATTTATTCTTGTAATCTTCAATCGTGGAATTCCAGAATGAGTTTTTAGTTTCCATGCTATTGTTTTAATCACGATGATATTTAATATTTTTTATTTTGACATTTCTGTTTATTGGTTCATCGAACTCACACATCTGGTAGTTCGGCTGGCACACTGTTAGTGTAGTACATAAACAAGTTTAGTACTACTCCTCGACCGTCTTCACTTTTATGTGTCTATTTCTTGGTCCATCGAACTCACAGAACATTATCCCGTCCCAGGTTCCAAGGACGAGTTTTCTTTTTTCTACTGCTACTTGCAAGAATTTTCCAGTGAGTATTGATTTAACATGAGCTGTAGAATTCCCTTCCATGTGCTGGAAGTCTGGAAGATCTTTTACTATGTTGGTTAAACTTTTTAGAACATCAGTTTTGACATCAGGGTCTGCATTCTCGTTTATTGTCAGTCCTGCTGTTGTGTGGGGACAGTATATGTAAACAAAACCTTCATCGAAATCTATTAGGTCTTGCACTTTATCTGTTATGTCTATTATTTCTTCGTTGCTTTTTGTTGTTATATCTATTGTGTTCATAGGAGTTGGGTGTTACTTTATTATTTAAAATTATTCGGTAATCTCTGTGAAATTTAAACTTAATATCTGATCTTTTACAACAAGAGCGCTAACACGAAAACCTTTAACGGAGTCTGGTAAACTGTTTGTGTTGATATCATATTTGAAATCATACCTCATACAGTCTCTGCCTTCAATGCTTGCGTCACAACTTGAATGATCAACATAGTTTCCAAGGAAGATAAGATTATAACCATTGTAGTCTTCATAGTTAGGGTTTAGTATAATCTCTTTTGATACCTCATCAACAATGCGGCTGATTGAATTGAGAGTAACTTTGGTCTCTTCTGTGATAACTTGTACTGCTTTTTCCCTGTAAGTTGGAACTATAGTTTCTGAATCATGGCCAGTTGAATAGTTGAAAAATGCAGCCATACCAACGCTAGCAATTATTAGTGGTAATCCTATTAGAAGAATGATTATCAAGACAAAAACCCATGTCTTCTTCTTCTCTTTTTTTGGTTTTTCTTTTGTATCTGCTGGCATTATTATTGCAGCAATTATGTAAATGAGTAGTCCTAGACCGCTTGTGAGGAATGTCATTAGAACCCAAAGCAATCTTACAACAGTAACATCCATATCGGAATACTTTGCGATACCAGAACAAACACCTTCAATCATCTTGTTTTCTGTGTCTCTTGTTAGTTGCTTATTCTTACTGGGTGTCTTTTTTGGAGGGTGTATTGTTGTTCTATTTCTTCCAATCAACAAATATAATATTGAGCCAAGAATGTTGAAGAATAGTATTATAAGAATCCAAAGAATCTTCTCATTCGTATTCTTGTTTGAAGCAAGGCAATCTATTATTGCCCAGATTAATAGTCCGAGAGCAAGCGCACCAAAAAGAATAGCGATTCCTGACAAAGCAAGATAGTTCGGTAAGCCTAGAGTTCTCATCATTTTGTATAATTCTTCTTTTAGCATTTATAAACTATTCTCTTAAATAAGGAAAAAACCTAATTAAAAAAGATTATAATTATAGAGGTTATTCTTTCTGTATGAATCTCGTTGAGCGTCTTAAATTTCATAGGACTTTAAATCATAATGAACTGAGGATAGTGAGGTCGATAGATGAGATACATTATATGTTGAAAGTAGGAATTCAAGGGCATAAGCCACCTCCAACAACATATAGACCTAAGTTTGAGAATGATAATATTAGGGGGAGGATTATTCCCACTTCTGAGATTCCTCTTGAGGAAAGAGTTGCAGGAATACCATACGAGATAAGGAATATATTCGAGTTTACATTACGACATCCTGAATATGATTCTAGGAAGTTAAGGTACGTATTGGATAATTATTCTATGATGTATGAGGATTATTTGAATCATTTTCTAGAGTAAAGATTATAAACTTGATTTTCTATAATTCTAATTGGTGATAATTATGTGTTTCAAGAAGATAGAAAAATGGGCTAATTCCAAAATTAAAAAGATGACTTTAGTAGATATTAAACTGATAAAGTTAAGCGTGTTTGCTTTCGCTTTAATGGTGGCTAAACTTTGGCAGCCAATATTGTCTTTGGATTGGTATTGGTATGCTGTGATGTTTATTGCGTTTGCAATCAGGCCTTGCATTACGATGTTCAAGAAGTAGCTTTATATACTTTCTTTTCTTTTCTTATTTTATGGATATAGACGATTTGTTGTTAGATCCGCAGTTTAAGGTTCTGGACTCTTTCTTGACGAAAGAGATGCATAGACTTTCTGATGAGCATTTAATGGAAGATATGCGTGATGTTTTTTCTGAGGATGCCTATGCAAGGAATTGGTTCTATAGTTCTTTACAAACCCTTGATGGTAAACGGCCTTATGACCTATGTAAAGAAGGAAACATAGAGGAAGTAAGAGTTGTTCTTGGTCGTATCAAGCATGGCGTTTATTGATTGGCTATATGGTTTTTCTTTATAGCTTAAGAAAGCTTAATATATGTACAAATACTTTATGTGTATGTGCAAAAAAATAAGCAATATGGCAAACTGAATATAGTAGTTATTTTTGTTTCTGTATTTATCATTCTTGCATTGCTTTATCAGATAAAGATTCAAGATAGAGAGATTGCTCTTTTAGATAAAGAATTGTTGAGACTGCACAACGAGGTGCTAGAGAAGGACGATCAAATTTCAGCTTTAATGGCGGAGATAAGAGAACTGAGTGAAGAACAAAAAACGCTGTCTTCTTCTTATGATGAGCTTCTTAGTGATACGGAAGAAACGATTGAGCTTATTGATAAATACGAGCTTGAGATACAGGAATCCATGGATTGGTTTAATGAAAATTCAGATTTAACCTCCCTTAACACAAGAGGATTTGAGCAAAATTATGAAAGGGTTGACAGTTTGCTGAAGTCGTGTTATACGGTCGATAACAATGAGTGTACTATACGGACTGCATGTCTCTATCTGGTGAATGGACGATTGTCTTTAGATTATAAGTCTGATGAAATAACAAGTGACTCGGTTGACAAGATGCAAAGTATTTATGATTTTTATAGAAATCATGGTGGGGATTGTGAAGATTATTCATTGTTCTATAAGGTCCAGTTTAATCACGTTAGAGAAAATTGTTATTCTGAGGGCGCCAATAAAATAATTCTTGAAACCTGGTATGTTCCTGAATCTATATTTGATTCTGAGCCTGTATATTGGCTTGACAATAAAGAGGAGTGGTATCTTGAGAATGTTGCTGTGTTGGATTTTTCTGATGTTCCATATCCTTCCATTGTCTGTGGTGGTATGTATGATTTCCAAATTGACGGTGTTGGTGGACATTGTGTTCTTGCTTTTACAGAAGAGCCGATATCTGATGAGAATGATATTCATTTGCTTTCAGGCGCTCTTTTGATTGAGCCCCAGGACGGCCATTTCATGGGTCATCTTGACATGCCTTCTTCAGATATATATTTGGTTGAACATGGTTCAGAATATTATATTGACACTGTCGTGACTGATAATGATTTAATCAGTTATTCATCAGACTATGATGGTTGGATAAGTTACTCAGCATTACTTCAAGAATTATACGATCGTAAGTTGCAGATTACAAAGTTCTTACATGAATCTGAACTTGATATTTGATTTCTGTGAAACTCTACTTTATACTATTAAGATTGTATGTATTGTTCTTTCATTCTAACAAAGAATCTAGATATGCTGCCTCTTCTACGTATGCAGTAAACGCGTTTGCTAAATCTACCGCGGTATATTCTCTTTTTCCAAAAGCAATTGCGTCATTGGATATTACGAAAGAAAACAATATGTCTAACCTTGAGCGGATTCCATCTTCTTGGTATGATGGATTTTTTATAATTCCTGATTCTAATATTGTGTTTCCTTTTATATCCATACAGCTTGTTAGTACATATCTTTTTTGCCCATAAAATTGGACACCTACGTATGATTGTGGATCTTCTATTCCTCTTGGAGTTCTCTGGAAGAACTGTGATTGGTCTAGTGATTTGGTATATTCACTTAGGAACTCATTATATTCATCGTCTGTTTTTCCTGAGATTGCTTGTAGGTATGCGCTATGGAACGGGATATCTGTAACTTCCGTTCTCTCTCTATGGTCTTTTAGAAACCTTCCTATGTCTATTCCGAATACAGTGTTAGGTATCATTAGTGGTTTTGCTAAGACACCATCTATAGAGTCAAAGTGTTTTCCCATATTTTTGGAATGTTAAAGAAAAATATAAGATTTTTGGTGTTGGGATTAGCATCTAAATAAAAATAGTTATAAATGTCTCTTCAACCCGTATGGATATGACACGTGTTCTTGCGAATGGGACTTTTGATATAATACATCCTGGACATATTAGGTATATTGAGCATGCAAAAGCATTGGGCGACGAACTTATTGTTATTATTGCTAATAATGCAGAAAAGAAAACAGTAATGGATGCTGACGTACGAAGATTGATAATTGAAGCTTTAGCATCTGTAGATAGAGCAATATTAGGACATGAGAAAGATAAACTTAAGATTGTTGAAGATATGAAACCAGATATAATAGCTTTAGGTTATGATCAAAATATTAACGAAGAAAATCTTAAGAAGCAGTTAAGCGATAGAGGATTATATCCAAAAATAATACGGCTTAGCCATTATAGCTATGATACTGAAGAGACCCGGAATATGATTAGAACTTTAAAGAAGATTTCTACATAACATATTTAAGCATTCAAACTATATTCATATTATGGGATTATTTAGCGAGAAGAAAAAGGATGATACTGTTACAGTGTGTCCTAAGTGTGGAAGCACAGACTTATCATCAGATTTATCGTTACAGTCTTATGCACAAGGCGGTTTCTTTAATAACATGGTTTGTAACGAGTGTGGATATTCTGGACAGCTGTTTCCTGAGATGGATCTTTCTAAAAAAAAATAGTTTTTTAATGGACAGGACATTTGTGTGCGTGAACTATATAAAAGTGTAAATAATACTTATTCTATAACTACTCTAATCAAAACATTTATATATTAACTTTAGTTAATGTGTATTAACTATGGTAAATGAAACTAAACTTAAGTTAACATCTCTCCAAATAGAGATTTTAAGAAAACTATTTATCAAAACGGGTTTAATCATAAATCAAAGGCAATTAGCATTAGAACTTGATGTTTCTCAACCTGCAATCAAAAAAGCACTTCCTTTTTTGGAAGAAATAGGCTTCATAAAAGTCCAAAAAGATCAAAGACTATCAATAACATTGAACACAGAAAACCATAAAATTATGCAACTAAAGAGAGTTGATAATCTTAAGCATATGTATGAAGCAGGATTAGTCGATTTTTTAGAAGCTGAAAATGCAGGAGCGACAATAATTCTTTTTGGTAGTTTTTCAAGAGGAGAAGATACAATAAACTCAGATATTGATATTGCAGTGATTGGAAGAAAAGAAAAAGAAATGAACTTAACCCAATATGAAAAGCAATTTGAAAGGATAATAAATATTAACTATTATGAATCGTTCAAAAAAATACACAAACATTTGAAGGAAAATTTGGCTAATGGGATTGTATTATCTGGAGGATTTGAGTTATGAAAGCCATAACGAATTTTGAATATTTCATAGACACAGGAATTGTTAAGAAACATTCTCCTGATAAAACGAGGTCACAATTTCTAAAAGAAGAATCGCAAAAATCATATTCGTTTTTACAAAAGAAGATTGATGTATTTGGCATAACTGATGAAACAGCAAATGACATTGTGAAAACGTG
>CAZOXV010000029.1:0-9671 GCA_964583935.1 uncultured Methanosarcinales archaeon
TTTCGTAAACACCATAGGAAATCCTGCAGTACATAATAGTTCATACATATTTGCAGCAATTGCTAGTGCAATTGTACCTATCATCATAGAAGTCATCGATTCAGCTTTTAATAATGATCTCATTTTAGCAATCAGACTTTTTCTATGTTCATCTGATACTGATAATGATACTCCTTTTTTGAATGCAAAAAAATCTTTTATGTTTATTGCAGCGATAGTTAAAGCTACTATCCCTGCAATTGTTGTTATGATAGTTATGTTCTTGGTTATCATAAAAAAGTTAAGCCAAGCTGACATGAATAAGAAATATATCAATCCTGAGAAAAACACGAAAGTAAGTCCGATGATTAACATTCTTTTTTTGCTTTTAGCATATACAAGCATCGATAAAAGGAATAATAATACGAAAAAAGCACAAGGATTAAATCCATCTAAAAATCCTAAGATTACTGTTAAAACAGGTAAAGATATTGCTTCTGATCTGACTTCTCCAATGATTGGCAGATTTACTGATTCTCCGGTAATATTATCTTGTGTTTCGTTTGTCTCATCTGAATTGTTTTTTATATGATTTAGGTTTTTATTGATTGCTCTAATTATGTCTTCATTCATCTGGGGGCTGTATCCTACAAAGTGCTCTTCACCTGCAAACATAGTTGGAACTCCCCGTGCCTGAATTCCATGTTCTTGGGCCATCTGTTGAAAGAGTGCTTGATTATCTTGATTATGCCAGACCTCATAATAGATAGGATTGATATTTTCATAGTCTTCTTCTAAAGAATCTAAATAATGCTCTAATTCTTTACAATGAGGACATGTCTCTCCTACAAAAACATGGATGTCTAGTGTGTTGTTGTCTTGAGCTTGTATTAACGGAAAGCTAACAGTGATTAATAGTACTAATAGTATAGCAATAATCATTCCTTTGGTGTTATTTTTTTGTTTCATGGTAGATATCATATGGTGAAACAACATATATATTTTGGTTTCATATTATGAAACAACCTATTTTTCGATGAATAATTCTTGAAGTTCTTCATTAAGAGAAATAGTATTTGTCATCCCATTAGGAGTTTTTTTAATAATTTTTTTTCCTTCCAGTTTAAGCAAATCTCTTGATATTTTTACCTTGTTAATCTGAGTATCTTTAGTTATTTCTGATTGTGTTGCTTTGCCTTTTCTCTTAATGAGTGAGTTGATAATCTTTTTCATATCAGGTTCTAAAAAATTCAAGGTTGCGCTAGTATCTTTATTGATCTTTATTATTTCTTTTCTGTGTCTTTCTGATACGAAATAATAGATTATGCTGCCAACAAAGAGTCCAAATAAGGATAATAAGATCAATATTAGAATTACTTCATTTTTTTGCCGACATTCAAGATTACACAATATTTTTTCATTTAAGTATGTTATCAAGAAAAATACCATTGATGCGAAACCAGAGGCAATACCTATTATCAACCAAACCTTAATGAGTGGATTCTTCATAAATGTTATCTAAAATAAAAGGTTTATAAATCTTTTTCTTGTTATTAGATTTAGTTAGGCTTAGTTTTATGCTCTTAATATATAATTGTATGATCAAAAGTTTCACAAGGTCATAGTTTCCGAGTTCAACTTATTTAATCGTATATAAGCCGAGATGACATAAAATTATTTTCAAAAATCAAAACGCCATTCCGCCTCGATTTTCTGATAGGATACTTTTTAGATTATGCTTCCGAACAATAATCCTCCAATTGTTGCATAAATAATTACAAGTCCTACATAAACAGCTGTTTTTTTTGTTCCAAGAACTCCTCTTACTACCAACATATTTGGTAAGCTTAAGCTAGGTCCTGCAAGCAGTAGAGCTAGTGCAGGTCCTGAGTGCATTCCTTTAGCGATTAGTGCTTGTAATATTGGGATTTCTGTTAGTGTTGAGAAGTACATGAATGCTCCAAATATTGATGCAACCAAATTTCCTATGATGGTGTTTTGTCCTACTAAGTTTGTGATTATTGTTTCTGGAAGTAGTGGCATAATAAATCCTGCAACAAATACTCCTGCAAAGAGTAATGGGAGTATAAGTTTTGAGAAGTTCCATGTTTCTTCAAGCCATTGGTTTCTTACTTCTTTTGCGAACTTAAATAATGCTAGAGAGACAACCCCTAAAGTGAATAAGCCTATTAAAACATATTTGGTTGTCTTGTCTATTTGCAGCCCATTGACAATAAGTATTCCAATCATTAATGTAAAGAATAAGAACATTGTTTTTCCCGAAATATTTGCTTCTTTTTCTTCTTGAAGGAATAGTTTTCCTTTCTCAGTCTGTTCTCGAAATATAAGGCTCATGCTTATCCCCACAAGAACAGATAATATTATTGCCAGTATTATTCTTGCAAGTCCTATCTGAAACCCTAAAACGCTGATGGTGAGAAACATTGCTGCGATATTGATTGCAGGTCCTGAAAACAAGAACGTTATTGCAGGTCCTAGCCCTGCTCCTCTTTTTCTTATGCCTGCGAATAATGGTAGTATCGTGCAACTGCATACTGCTAGTATTGCTCCTGAAACAGAAGCTATTCCGTAAGATACATATTTTTTTGCATCTGCTCCCATGTATTTTAGCACTTTGTCTTTTTTGATGAATACACCTATTGCTCCTGCTATGAAGAGCGCTGGTACAAGGCAGGTTAAAACGTGCTGTTTTGCATAATCATTAAGGAGGTTCACTCCTGAAACTATTGAATTGTTAAACCATTCTGCTCCGTATGGCACAAAGTAGAATGTTGCGAAGATGCCTATTATCCCTGCAAGTATTTTCCAATCTTTCTTTTCCATAGTTAGAACACCATCAATCCAACATAATACAATCCTGCAAGGATAAATATTCCCGCAACAATTTTTCTCGTCCACTTCTCAAACGTACCCACCTTATTCATGATCGTTCCAAGCTTTGAAACACTTTTCACAAGGATAAACGAAAAAATAATGACAGGCAAGCCTGTTGCAAATGCAAAGATCGAAGGGATAATAAGTCCATCTCCTGCTTTAAGCGCAATAGGTATGAGCATCCCAAAAAATAGCACTGCACTAAATGGGCAGAATGCTAATGCAAAAATAACCCCTAAGAGAAAACTGCCAAGATAGCCTTTTTTTGCAAGCTTTTCTTTAAGCTTATTGAGTTTGTCACTTGATTTTATAAGATTAATCTTGACAAAATCCAGCATGACAATACCTATAAATAAAAGCAAAGGCCCAAGAATTTTATCACCATACTTTTGTAAAAACAATGCAATTGCTTGCGTATTGAGACCGAACCACACTATCGCAGAAGCGATAATGACATAAGTGAGCATCCGTCCTAAAGTATAAAGAAATGCAACTTTTATCGTATGTTTACTGTGTTTTATATGTTTGCTTGCATAAGCTATTGCGGTGATGTTAGTTGCAAGCGGGCACGGACTTATTGCAGTCATCAAACCTATGAAGAACGCTGCGAGTATTCCTATTTCGCTTGTTCCCATTGCTTCCATGAATGCCATTAAACCCATTTTTTAATTACCTGCTAGTTTTTTCTCAATGACTTCTTTTAGATAATTCATATAAGTTGTTTTATCTTGGATTTTATACCAAACATTTGTATTTTGTTCAGCAGAAAAATCTTCGCCAGAGTATGTTCCAAGCCATAGTGATGATCCTGTCGCCCCATACTTTATCACTAATTCTTTGTTTTCTGGAAGTTCGCCATTGATATGATCAAAGACAATTATTCCGTTCTCAAGTTCTTCTTTAAAGTATGTATTGACTGTTGCCTCTGCATAATCACCAACTGTGATACATGAATAACATTGATTAGTACCATGAAAATGATATATTTCAAGCTTGTCGATATTGATTGTTCTTTCGTCTGCTTCTAAATTACTTACTGCGTTCCCAGTCATATTCTCAGATGATGCGTTACTGTTGCATCCTGTCATGAACAAAGAAAGCATAAGTATTCCAAGTATTGCTATTAGACCAATTTTCATCTTGTTCACAACCATTTTTTTATTTCTTCAACATCAGCTACTTTACCATAGCTTTTGACTTCTCCATCAATAACTATCGCAGGAGTTGACATGACACCATACTCGACAATCTTATCGATATCTGTGACTTTTACAAGCTCAGCTTTTTTCCCGATTTCGTCTAATGCTTTTTGAGCGTTAGCTTCAAGCATCTTGCATTTTGGACATCCAGTTCCAAGTATTTCTATTTTCATTTCTGTTCCCTCCAAATCTAATGTATATCTTTAAGATTATTATTGATAGAATATAACGTAGGAAGTCTAAATCTTATCTCTTTTTCAGAACCGCTCAATATTACCAACAAATCTTCATTATCATAATCATCCCAGCTTATGAGTACAGGATACGTCCCAAGTTGAGCTTTTGCATGAGTTTTCTCTTTGTGATACATAATATCTGAGTCGGGCAATATTTGCTTTGCAATATCTTCTGAAAGGTATGTGTGTACAGTCAACCCCACCAGTTCTTCTTTTTGTATGAATCGCTTTTCCTTAGATATAAGGGTGTAGCCTTTCGATAATCTTTTTTCAAACATGTTATGAGTATCAATTTCTCCATCTTGCGCAAGTCTTCCGATAAGAGCGACATCAATATTGCCTTTGTGAAGAGCATTTAAGGCTTTGCTTGAACTGCCCATATGTATCAACTGGATGTTTTCATTTTGCAGAGCAATATCTTCTGCGAAGAGCCGCATCGTCGGACAATACCCCAAGCGAATCGGTTCTGCTGTTGCATTACCTGAGGTGGTGCCTTTTAAGAGAACAAGGCTTGAAATTATCAAGACTAATGCCCCTATTCCATACAAAATATTTTTGTTCATTGTTTCATCATATCTCTTTAACATATTGATAGGCGTAATATCCTGCAGTAACTCCTTGACTGACACCGATGATTGCTTGCTTCCAGTCTGTATTTGTCACATCTCCTGCAGCGAAAAATCCGTCGATGTTGGTCTGCGAATGAGAGTCAATAATCACTTCCTGGCGTTTATTAAGTTTCACACCAAGCTTCTTTGCAAGTTCGCTTCTTGCCTCATGACCGATGTAAACAAATACTCCTTGCACCGCTATTTCATCGCTTCCGTGATATTTTTTTTTCAGGGGCAATCGTTTTACGTTGTCATCTCCTTTGATCTCAAGTATCTCATTATCATTGATAACCTCTATCTTTCCTTTCTGCACCAGCTCATGTAGATTCCTTTGATTGTGATGTTCAGGATGCAGTTCTTCTTCGTTATTGATGATATAAACCTTTTTTGCGTACTCACTGATAAGAATCGCTTCTTTTACAGCGCTGTCTCCTCCACCCGCGACAGCGACCACCTTTCCTTTGATGGACGCGGCATCGCAAAGAGCGCAGTAACCCACGCCCTTGCCGAAGAATGTGTCTTCACCTTGAACGCCTAGCTTCTTCACTTGAGCTCCGGTCGCTAGGATGACTGACTTAGACATATACTTTTTTTTCCCAGCGATGACGTTGAACCCATCGTCTGTCTTTTCTATGTCATCAACTATCGTTATATCCATATCAACTGGATAATCCATCGCATGATTCTCTAAGAGGTCTGTCAATTTTTGACCTTCGATGGATACAAACCCCGGATAGTTCTCAACAGTACCAGTTGTAGCAAGCGTTCCACCAGGCTGCTCTCCAAGGATCAAAACCTTAAGCCCTAGTCTTGAAGCATACATTGCGCTCGCATACCCTGCAACACCTAAACCGATAACTATCAAGTCATATTCTTTATTGGTATCTGGAAAATGTTTGTAATCATTTCTTGGTTCAAATACTATTCCTTCTGTATTTGTATAAGCCATCATTTTCACCTCAATAAGTGTGGCGCAAACACAAGGATGAACCCTAGTATCACCATGATCAAACCACCCAGGAGTTTGCAGATCTTGGCGTATTTTTGACTGATTCCACTACTCAACGCAAAGGCAGCCATCCCAAAAATGATGATATGATCAAGCATATAGAACAACACATATAACGCTATGTACATATAATGCTGCACTGTTGAGATGCCGCTTAATGCAAGCACTTGAGTGAAGACTGCAGGGATTGCCGCTGAGCATACAAACTCAATCGCGTTTACAGTAAATGCCAATCCGATAACTGCAATTATGACACCTATCGTAATCGGCTGGGAGATTATGTTCTGGATCTTATCCATCGTTTTCTCTTTACCCTTTTCATCAGTGACTTTGCACGTTAAATCGCCTTTAGTGGTAAAGAATTCTTTTAACTGAACAGCGCCCATACCTATCGCAAACAAGCCTATTAGCAAGGTTACGAAACCTATATAGCCCATAAGTAAGAAGAGATTAAGCCAAGCGGTCATGAAGAGGAAATACGATATTGCAGAAGCAAGTACAAAACTTCCGACAACCAGCCAGATTTTCTTTTTGCTTTTTTCACCAAGCAGCATAGTTATCAAAAAGATAAGGACCCACAGAGCACAAGGATTGAATCCGTCGATCAGTCCAAGGATAACAGCAAGCGTAGGGAGTGACCATTTGGTCAAGTCAGTCTTTCCTAAGAACGGCAATTCATAGTCCGAGAACCCAGTACTTACATCTTGTGCTTGATCAGATTGGTATTCGTCTCCTTTACAACTATTTATACATGTGTCGATAGCGCTTAGAATCTGTTCTTTGGATTGAACTCCAACTAATGCATCTTTTCCTACAAAGATGGTTGGCACCCCTAATCTTGACGTATCAAGCCCTGCTTCTCGCGCCATCTGATAAAAGAGCTGCGACCCTTCTGCTGAAGACGCATCATGTTCATAAAATGCAATATCTGGACGCTCTTCTTTGACTTCGAAATAGATAGGTTTTTGTTCGGTACAATGAGGACAGGTTGGCATGTAAAAGAAATGAACAGTCACTGATTCTTCATCAGACTGTTGGGCTGTTGTCTCGCCAGTGAAAAAGAATGCGAAACCTCCGATAAGGATGAGAAGTATCACTAAGTACGTATTGAACTGAGATGAAAAAAATTGTTTTACAGAACGTTTTACTGATTTCACTATTTTTTTTGGTCTCATTCTATCTTCAGTGCCTCTTTTAGTTTTTGTATATTATATCCTATGATGATATTTCCATCAACATCAGTTACAGGAACATTTTCTTGACCGCTTATATTCTTCATCTCTTCTTTTGCTTTCTTATCTTTTGAGATATCTTTTGCGATAAATGAGATTTCGTTTCGTTCGAGAAATTTCTTTACTATGATACAAAATGGGCACGCTGGTGCCGTATATAATATAACCTTCATCTAAATCACCTCATTCTTTATTTTTATCCATGCAACAGCATGATTTTAGAAGTTTTCCTTCAGGATAACCAAGCGCTTTAAAGACATCGCAGACTCGCAAATCTTTGATTGAATAAAGTATCATCTTGCCGTCTCTT
Organism: uncultured Methanosarcinales archaeon; assembly: GCA_964583935.1. Taxonomy (GTDB): domain Archaea; phylum Nanobdellota; class Nanobdellia; order Woesearchaeales; family CAZJJJ01; genus CAZJJJ01. The sequence continues at coordinate 7,472 of CAZOXV010000029.1, forward strand.
CTTGATTTAAGAATGCCAAGATCTGAGAGTTTTGTCAAGTGCATTGACGTATTGCTTTGAGTTCTACCTATTAGCTGTGGTATTTCACAGGCACATTTCTCACCATTAAGAAGAACTTCAACTATCTTATATCTTGATTCTTCGCTTAAGGCTTTTAAGAGTTTGAGATTATTTTCAACAATCATATCAACAAGTGATGATATGATGATATATAAAGTTTTTCAAAAACACTAAACAAAACAATAAATTTACTGATTTATCTTAAAAGGCATTATTTGTAAAACCAATCTTAATATAACAAAGAGATTCTATGTTAAATCTGTCTAAGATGATGTAGAAGTATTTACAAAAATAAAAACTCCATTCTATTTACATAGAACTCATATTTTGTATATTTCTTTATATATAAAGAATAAAGAACGTCATTCCACCCCGCTATAAACAAAGACGATGCGGGACTACATTTTTAAAGTTTATTGTCTTTTGTGGTCACCTAAATGTATGAAATAATTTTTTTATCAAAATGAAGATTATTTTAAAGAGAAAGATTTAGAAAAACTCTTTTGACATAAATAAAGTCGGAAAGACGTAAAACTTTTTTCTCAGACTAAAACGAAACTCGCTTCGAGAAGTTAACATTTTATTTAAATAATAGAACTCATGCTTTGTATATCCAAGTTCCGAGATTCATTTATATATAATGATAAAAAAACGTGATTCCGCACCGCCTATTCTCCCCTTAAATCGGTAATTTCGGCGGTTTGTTCTTGAAATATAAGGCGGAGTTGCTAAATTTGCACGTCGCAATTCGCCATAATATTTAAGTGGATGCTAGGATATATAAATCTTGTCCAAGTAAAACGCCATTCCGACTCGTTTTCTGGCTGTGGTACCTTTTTCGGTACCTTTTTCGGTAACACAAATGTTACCGATTTCGTGACCTTTTTTGTGTCCCAAATACATATAATTAATGGCAAACATTATGATTATATGGTTCAATACATTAAGATGGCGTTTAGGGTGACTAAAGAGCAAAAGAACGTTCTTGAAGCTAAAGCTAGGGCTGAAGGTTACACTAAAGTTGCATTTTACATTAGAGCTGTATTGCTAAAAACCATGACAACTGAGGAGAAGATCAATGCCATATACGAAAAAATATGTCGGAATATGTGAAGGATTCGACTTACTTAGGAGAGAGAGAAGGAGCTTTTTTTGCCCAAACAAGCTATGGGAAGAACTCCTAAAACAAACCTATGGCATCCACTCTGTATCGGAATTCATCAAACAAGCAATAGTAGAGAAGATGAGCAAAGATGAACTTGAAAAGGAAGAATTCTTCAAAGAATTACTTTTTTAGTAATTTAAGAATTTATCTTTTTCTTTTTCTTCATCAGAAATATTGAATAAATTTAATTTAGTTTCAATTTCTGAGGGCGTATAATTCCTTAAAGTAAGTAATATCTTGAATCCATTCTTGGAAATATTAATTAAATCTGTGTAACTCGTTCCAATTCTATCTGATAATCCAATCTCTAAACTATCGGATTTTAGACGCCTAAATGATAATAAGTTGTGTATTGCTAATTTTCTTCCGTCATTAAAGGAAATAATATTTTCATGAACGCTATTTGAAATTAAATTTAAATTCAAAGCTCTTTTAGACCATTCACGAAGATAAACAATGCCTTTAAAATAATGATCTAGAAATAGTGCACATTTTTTTTCATCAATTGTCATTTTAGGATTAATTTCAATAGTGGTTCTTTCAACTTCATATCCTTGTTCATTTAGACCAAAAAAAGTATAATAATATTCTTTTAGTTTATTTTTTAAAAATAATTCAATTGAGTTGTGAATCAAAGAAATTGATTCTAAAAAACATCTCTTTTCAATACATCTCTCAATAAGTTTATCATAATTGTGATTATCTATTTCACCATAATAGTACCAATTAAATTCATCATCTCCAGTAACTTCTTCAGGGTAATCGGAATAGTCATCAAAAAGTTCCGATTCCTTTCGCTTCTGATTTTCTATTCGAATCATTTCTTCTTTAGTTATACCGTCATTCATAAATATATTAATTATTTTCAAGCTTATAAATCTTTACAATCAATTAATTTAAAAAATAAAATAAAAAACTTATAAATTAATGCCTAGTTCTGAGAATTCCTGTCCACACTTTAGTGTGGAGATGAAC
>CAZOXV010000030.1:0-9470 GCA_964583935.1 uncultured Methanosarcinales archaeon
CTGATGCGATGAGAAAATCAATCTGTTGTTCTTCAGATATGTTGAGAAGACCTACAATTAGACCCAACACGATTAATGTGATTAGCTTTACACTCTCAAGACCTTCAATTGCCTCGAATGCCCCGCTGAATAACGCTATAAGCGTACCAATAATGAAGAAAATCATGCTAACTTTTTTGAACGACATCAACACACCTCTTTTTAGTTATTTATGAGTTGCGAATTTATATAGTTTTCGGGTTTAATTAGAAAAAGATAGGACTCCTACTCGTCAATTCTGAATCTGTCTCCGTTCTTCATGAAAATAATCTTTTCTTTTGGCTTACCCATCTCTAAGGCAAGTTCTTTGAACGATTCCATAAATGTTGTAAAGCCATGTGCTGGTATCATGTATTCAGGATCAATGACATCAACAAGATCTCTCAGTTCTTCTCGTGCTGCATGGCCACTAACGTGTATGTCCTTGAAAATTCTCACATGTAATTCTCGCATTTTATTTTCAAGAAATTCTCTGTTCTTGATATTTTCTTCATTGGGTATTACACCGCATGAGAAAATAATCTGGTCATTTCTCTTGAAAGGGTATTTAAGTTTACCATAGACCATGTTTGAAAGAATAGCTTCGGGTTCTCCCTGATGTCCCGTAGCGATAATCAGATACTTTGAGGGATTCTTCTCTATTGTTTTCAAAAATTTTCTGATTTTGTCTTTATATTTTATTATTTCAACATCATCAAATTTTATGACATTCGCCCTTTCTGCTGCAGTTACATACTTGTCCAAGCTTCTTCCAAGAAGAACAATCTTTCTACCCTTCTCTTTACCGATTTCTATTATCGATTTAAGCCTTGCAATATGCGATGAAAATGTAGTGACAAGAATGAGATTTTCACTCGTTTCTATGCCGTGCATTACATCTTTTAGCATCTCTTTAGCGACAGATTCTGATGGTGTCTTTCTTTCGTCCCATGCCCTTGTACAATCAACTATGAGACATTTAGCACCATTCATTTCTTTTATTTTCTCAAAATTAACTTTTGCACCAAGAACGGGTGATATGTCAAACTTGAAATCATTCGCATACATTATTGTTCCGTACTTTGTATGTATTGCCAGCATTACTGTTTGCGGTGTTGAATGTGTAACGTGGATGAAATCTATACTTATATTTTCAGAAACTGTGTAAAATGAGTTTGGGTTAACAACTTTTATTTTATTCTTTAAGTTCTTCTTTCTGTCATCTGATATTGCTTTTATCACTTCTGCCGTAAAAGGTGTACATATAATATCTGCAGAAAATTTATTCGAGATGTATGGGATTGCCCCTACATGATCAAGATGAGCGTGAGTTGGTATTATTGCTTTGACATCTTCTGCGATATCATTTATAGAATGAAATTTTGGTATCGCATTATTATCAAGTAGTCTTCTTGTACTAATTGGATTGAAGCTTTCATCTCCTTGCAGTTTGATATAGTTCTCCATGTGGATTCCCATATCAATTATTATGGCTTCATCATCTACCTTTATTGCTGTCATATTCCTACCGAATTCTGAAAATCCACCAACTGCACAAATCTCTATCATTTTTATCAGAAAATGTGAAAAAGAAGAGACTTATTTAAAAAGGTTATTGATTTAATAAACTACACAGCGTCAAAAACATTTTTATTGAATTATGTTTTCTTCTCTCATACTAAAGTATTTATTGCCAATTATCACATGATCTAAGAAATCTATGCCCATCATCTTTGATGCGGCTTTTACTTGCTTTGTTATTTTTATATCTTCGTCGCTTGGCTCTGGATTCCCTGAAGGATGATTATGTACAAGAATTAGTGATGCACCATTCTCTTCAATTACAATCCTAAAAATTTCGCGTGGGTGTATAACATTAGAATCCAGCGTTCCGATACTAATAGTCTTTTCGCTGATTACTTCATTTCGTCTATTTAATACAAGGACTATACACCTTTCTTCGCGCCAGCGCATAAAATCATGCTTAATCATTTCGAAAACATCTTTCGCACAAGATATTTTTTTCTTTTCACTTTCGTCTAACAAGGCCCTCTTGCTTAATTCAAATGATGCTATAAGTAAGCAGGCTTTTGCTTTATTTATTCCGTTTATCTTTATCAAATTAGAATAATTCTTTCTTGGAAGATTATGTATCTTGATTTCTTCCAGTATTCTTGATGACATTGAAAAGACATTTTCATCCTTGGTACCTGTTCCCAACATGACTGCGAACAGCTCAGAGTCTGAAAGGATCTCTGGACCAAATTGTATCAATTTCTCCCTGGGTAGTTCACTTTTCAAAACTTCTTTAAGCATGGTTTTCATTTTATACTATAATTCTTGTTTTATTTATATCTCCTTCACTTAGAAATGTCTCATGTCTTGTGATAAAAGAAATCTTTAATAACTCATGTTTAATTATTCAGAATATGTTCAAAGAAGAGATAATAAAAAGATACGATAAGGATGAAAATGGAAACCTTATTGTCAATGTAGCGATTCCTGCGCACAAATTTCTTTTTGAGGAGTTTGATTCAACAACTTCTTTTGCGGACCGTGATTTGAATGAGAATTTTGCTGATTATTTGTATGGTTGTGTCAACGAGATAGGAAGTCATCCCTTTGTAATACGGCTAGATCTTCCAAAGAAAGAAAGTGGTGTTATGAAAGAGAGGACAGTACAAAAAAGTATACTTAATTATTTTGAATATATGGAAAACCTAAGCAAGATAAATCTTCGGAGAATATTCTTTAGAACGATGTTCCATTTCACAACATCACTCATGCTTCTTGCTGTATTGCTCTTTTTTATGGGACAAGTTAATGAAGAATCTGTTTATACAACTATGTTGATTGAAGGTTTAACAATAGCAGTTTGGGTTTTCATGTGGCCTGTTTTTTCAGATTTCATGTACAATCTAATCCAAGAACGCAAGGACATAAAGATATTCAAGAAAATTTCATCTTCAAAGATTAATTTCAATTATTATTGAATTCCTTGTCATCGTTGGGGTTGCAATAAAATATATGTCTTTTCTCAGGTTCTTGTTTATCCCTGTATACTAAAGAACAATTTTCTTTTATATCTTTCATCAAATTGAAATACTCTTCTTCATATGCTATATAAAACTCCTGTTCTTCCATATTTGTTATGAATTTATTGAAGTTTTCCTCTGGATTTTCTATAAAATATACTTGGGATAAACCTCTTATGGTATATGGCCTGTATATATTGCCATTTCTAATTAAGTCTTCCAATTTTTCGTTGGTATATCTCCTTATGTTTATCTTTGCTTCATCTAGAATAAAACTATTTATATTTGCAGTGAAATTTTCTTTATTATTGCTCAAATAAAAGATATATCTTTCTAGGACTATATCATCTCTATCATCCATCAAGACAACTATTTTTTCTTTATTTTTGATATTTGTCAATGCCTCAAAGAAAAGTCTCTCAGGGAAATTTGTTCTTTCAGGTTGTTCCGCGGTTAAAATTGTAATGCTTATTAATAAAATTGTTATTATTATCGAAGCAATCTTTTTTATTTTTCCTCTATCACCTAAATTATATGTACGTCTATGTAACATTGTAAAAAAGCTGCTACTGATTATTATTGGGATCCACATAAACGTAAAGTTGTAGTATGACTTATATTTACTATGATCTGAAATGTATACATATACAAGTGTCAATAGAAATACAGAGATAAGAACTATTGGGAAAGAATATTTTTCTTTTCTTATGTTTGTTATGAAATAGATTAGGCCGATGGTTAATAAAATATATATGATTAAGGAATTATTACTTATCGAAAATGAATTGAAAAAACCAAGTATGAGGTTGTCATTTGGTGCTGATGAGATTTTGTGGCGACCAGCACCCATAAATATTGTGGTTAGGTACGTTGTTGAAATTATAGCAAAGAAGTTTAAAAAAATAAGAATATATATTATTTTGCCTTTTGCTATATCTCTGCGGTTTTTACTTATAATAATCCAAAAAAATTCAGCAAAAACCAAAATAATTGAAGCTGGATATGCCCATACTGCAAGAACATTCAATGTTGTTAGAGCTATCCAGGGGCCTCTCTTGTTTGTTGTGAAGGCTTTTACGAGGAAATAATAAATCCATATAGATATACTAACAAATAAGTGGTAATTCTCAATATCTGTTATTGCCTCTAGAAAATTTTGGTGAAACATAACGAAAGTAGTTGACCAGATTGCTGACCAGAATCCAAAAAACTTCTGCACAACAAAAAAAATTGTGAATAATGTCAGTAGTCCCATCAAAAAAAAAGGAAATATAATTGTTGCTACATTCATATCACTAGGGAGATTAAAGAGAGGCCAGGTAATCATACATATTAAAGGTGGTCGAACCAATAACATTGCTCATGATGATGGTGATATTAGGTGTAAAAGCATACTTGGGAATGGAAACATTGATGAAAAAAATAATATCATGATCGCTCTAGGGCTTGGTATTGCGTTCTCATATGCAGGCAAAAACATATAGAGATAGACTATTGTGATAACTATGAGGGCAATAAGTAACTTTATTCGGTTATTTCTATTCATATCTTGAGTATATAATTATATCTTAAATAACTTCTGTTGTTCTGCTTTCGAAGAATATTTAAACCCAAAATATAGAATTATTTGTATGCCCAAGAAAAAAGCAGAAGTTGAATCTAAGGTTGAGCATAATAAGATATCAAGAATATTTGTTATTGCACTATCTCTCATTAGTATTTTTGGATTTATTTCTATAATTTCTGAGAATCTGTTTGATTATTCTATAGAGTCTCTTATCGAGCCTCTTTGGCTTATTGTGATGGGCACTGCTTTTATTATTGAAGCAAAACCGAAAGAGATGTGTGCAAAACTAAGAAGTAGTCTTGATGAGACAAATTTCAATAGAATTACAACATTCATAATAGGTGTTTTTGCTCTTATTTCTGGGTTACTAACTACGCCTATTTTTCAAGTGGACCACTTTATCTTTTCTGCTATGAAAGGTCTCGTAAGTTTTGTTGCTATAGTTTTCATTGTCGTAGAGACATGGGTTATCAAGCAGTAACCTATGAGGACTGTTTTTACTTCTAAGAAAAAAACAAATAACCAGCAATCATCTATTGTAATGGTTGATAATTTCTGACAGAGTGTTGCGTTTTCCCTGTGCGATACTTCCCCATGGAGGCAAAGATTGCACTTCTTCAGGATCTTTCTTAAAGCGATCATATGCACGATTGATAGCCTGTCTGAACACATGCTTTGCTTCTACTTCTGCAACTTCATCATATTGCCATCCTTTACTTGCACTAACACGCTTGTATTTTGTGATTAAATCATCAGTGAACTTTCTATAGTCATACATCATCTTGTTGAAAGCGTCTTTATCCATTGTTTCTTCTTCAGCAAGAGAATATAATTTTCTGAAGACAGTCTTAGCAATATCTTCAGCCATCTTGTTCAGTCCTTTATCCGCATTATCAGAACTCACAGAGGAATGTTTGTGATCATACAACCCAAGATCAACTTGTGAAAGGTGATATCGTGTCTGGAATAAGGAATTCAATGAGCCAATCTCAAGTCCCCAATCCGGTTGGATTGTCAATGAGTTTGCGAGGTTTGCTCGCATTGCAAATTCTCCAGAAAGTGGATATTTGAAACTCTTGAGATGATCAACATAATCAAGAATGGTTTTACTGATTTTTCCATAGTTTTCATGCACCGCGTCAAGGAATGGGTATACTAATAGGCGTGTGGCCCTTCCGCCGAGTTTAAATGTATCGCCTGCGGGTGTTATTCGTGTATAGTATGCTTTGGTAAAATCTTGTTCTCCAAAAGCAGGGTGCAAGATTGGAGTGATGAGACTTACTATGAAATCATTCGAGTAATAATTAGGTTTTATATCGCAATCGTGAATGACAAATGAACTATTTCGATCCTTTGTAAATCTGTGCCCTAGACCAGTCCACATGTTTCTTCCTTTGCCTTTGTGCGTCGGGAGGCCCTGGTTTTGGAATTCTCTATACAATTCTTGTATCTCTGGTGCATCATTCCATATGACTGTCGTGTTTGGGATATGTTTTGTCTTTTCTTTTACTTCTTCAAATTGTGATTTTTCTGAGGCGGCATCAAGTCCAAGAACAATGTTATCTATCGATGCATCATTCCCTTGAATCTTGTTGATGACTGTAAGAATATGGTTCATGACACCTTCTTTTTTTGCATCATCATATGTTGCTGGAAGAAAAAGATAGAGTGGATGTGTTTTCATGTAGTCGAAGGATTCTTCTAATACGCTTTTAGAGATAGTACCAAAATCATTCGTAAACCGTTCTTGTCTGAAGACCATAGTAGAAGAGTTCAATTTTTATTTAAAAAGCTGTGGATTTCATTAAAACTCTCAACTATTTGTATATCTAGCAACATTGTCTTTGCATGCGATATTTTTGTTATGATGATGTTGCTTAACGATTTATTACAATTTGGGTACATATTATTAGCATATCACCATCTGTGGTGCACATCATCTTTGATATATTTGTTGTATATTTCTGTTACCTGTGTGTGCAAATCATTAGATAACGGGGGAAGTTCGGAAGCTTTTGTATTGTCAAGCACTTGTTGCTCATTCCTTGCCCCTGCAATTACGGTGCTGACGGCCGGGAAATCAAGAATCCATCTAAGTGCAAACTGCGCCATTGTATAGGCTTGTGGTTTAATTTTTTTAAGTTCTTCTACAGCATCAATGCCATTCTCAAAATCAACACCTGCGAATGTTTCACCGATATCAAATGCTTTTCCTTCTTTGTTGAAACTTCTATGATCATTCTTATCAAATTCTGATTTTTTGGTCATTTTCCCAGTCAAAAGTCCACTTGCAAGTGGAACACGGACAATTATGCCAACATTCCGTTTTTCACATTCTTTGAAAAAAAGTTCTATTGGCCTTTGCCTAAACATATTAAAGATTATTTGTACTGTTTTTACATTTGGATATTCTATTGCTTTAAGACCTTCTTCAACTTTTTCGACACTCACACCATAATGTTTTATTTTACCAGTCTTCATCATTTCATCTAGATGAGCGAATACTTCAGGCATATAGTATACTTCGGTGGGAGGACAGTGCAGTTGCACAAGATCAAGTGTTTGCATATCTAATTTTTCTCTACTTCTATCGACAAAGGCATTCAAGTTTTCTTTTGTATATCCGTCCGCAACGTGAGGCGATAATCTTCGTCCTGCCTTTGTTGCGATTGTTAAATCAGGATGTTGCCTTTTTATTTCTGCAATAAGTTCTTCGCTATGTCCGTCACCATAAACATCAGCCGTATCAAAGAAGGTGATTCCGTTTTTGATTGCAAGATCAAGTGCTTTTCTTGATTCATCGTCCTGAACATTTCCCCACGAGCCGCCTATAGCCCACGCACCAAAACCTATTTCACTGACACTAATTCCTGTTTTTCCTAATGTTCGATAGTTCATTATCTTTCACCTGTTTGCTAGATAAAAGTACACTTTTAAAATAGTTTTGTTGAAAATTTTAAAAAAATAGAATGAAATGGTAAATGTGGGGAGAGGGATTCCCTAAGCGAAGAATAAGCGTGGGTCCCACAAAGCTTTGCTTTGGGTGGACGTTCGAAGGCCTTAAACCATACGAATGAGAATGAGTGTGGGGAGAGGGATTCGAACCCTCGAACCCACTAAGGGACTGGATTCCTCATAGTGGATAGATCATCGCCATATGGCTCAACACTCAATAACTTGAGTCCAGCGGATTTGACCGCTTTCCTATCCCCACATAGTTCTTAAGAAGTTATTGTCTGTTTAAAAAAGTATTGCTAGAAATGTTTATTCAAATTGTCTTAATTTATTTTCTAATTCTTTGAGTTGTTGCTCAAGCTGTTCCATCTCATTGGTTGGCTTCTTGCTCTCTTGAGAATCTGTTCCTTCTTTAGTAGCTTGAGTTTTGTTTCCTGTTCTACTTGTTGCTTTCTTGTTGGATACCTCTGACTCAACTTTCTTCCTTTCAACGCCGATACCTATAATCTCCTTTTCTATACTTATCTCTTCTTTTCCCAGCCTTTTATGAATCTCAGATTCTGGTAGATTATTCTTTAATTTGGTAACCATGTTACTTATTTCACGAACCACTTTTTTTAACTCATCAATTGCTTCGTTTTTTTGGTTTTTTATCTCTAAGAATTTCGAGTATTTCTGTAGGAAAACAAGGGTATCCCTAGTGGACTCCATTACCGCTCTCTTCAAATCCTTTGTTTCTGAAATCCCAACAAAAAAAACGTTTGGGTTCTTCGCTGTAGCCATTAAAGATCCTCCGGTTCAAATAGTGTTCTATCAATATATGATATCTTTCTTTCGATATCTTCCAGGTTGCTATTCCAGAGCTCAAGTTCTGCATCTTCTTCAGCTTTTAATCTTCTTATTTTTTCGAGAACGCCATTGGCTTCGAGAATTTTATTTTTTATCAATTCCATGACGTCAATGACATCTTTGTAATCGTCGACTTTTATGAAAACAGGTACCTCTTTTGCCATTATTTTTCACCCACACCCTACTCTTTGAACAATGTCTTGTCCACAAAATTAAGCTTTGCATTGATATATTCAAAAGACTTCTTCCACTTCTCAAATTCACTGTGTTTTTTGTCGTTAAACTCATCAAGTTTTAGTATGAAATCTTGCGATTCATTTATGTTTCTTCTTATTTCATCAACCGAGTTCAGTACTCTTTTGTAACTGTTAATCTCTACGAACAAGGGTCCTTTAATGTTACCTATATGTCTCTTCATACTCTTTTCGAGATTTCCTGCTGTCGACTGGTCGGTCCCTGCTTGTTGGTTTGGCTTGTGTAACCTGTCTTTTAGATTATTTAATTCAACTTCATCCTGAGACAGATAACTATTAGGTTGCCATCCTCCATTTTGTTCGTCTTCTTTCTTTGGTTTATTTTCTTGATTACTTGGTTGTGTACTTCCACCAAAGTTTGAATTAGGATCTGCTATGTCTGGAATGCTATTTCCGCTAAAATCAGGCGCTTGTGGCGCACTTTCATTGTTTGAGCCAGGGAAACTTCCTAATCCACTTGTATCAAAAGCGGGTGGAGCTTCGTTTTCTTTTTTTTCTTGGCCAGCATTCATCTGATTGCTTTGTGTGTCATTCGTGTTTTGCGGATTCTCCCCACTTGAAAATGAAGGCACTTCTCTGTTAGTATTTTGGTTTGTTCCTGGAAAGGTTGGAAGGTCAAGTTTAGGAAAACCCATACTTTCATCAAAAGTAGGTGGTTTCGGTGGAACTGGTTTATCTTCCTCTTCTTTATTTTCTCCACTTTTCTGTTCCTGCATCTGTGGTGAAGGAACATTATTTTGCTCAGACAAATTTGGAGCATTATTTTGGTTTTCACTTTGTGGTGCGCTTGGT
>CAZOXV010000031.1:0-7275 GCA_964583935.1 uncultured Methanosarcinales archaeon
TGGTTGACAATTCCAATGCTTAATCTTTACTTTCAAAACAAACCTCATTTTTAGGATATTTTTCAATTGTCCACCCTTTATATTTCCCCTTTGTCTTTTTCCAAAGAGCTATGTAGACTCCACGAATTCTCAATTTATTCTGTTCACAAAAATCTTTCAAATATTTTACTTCATATTCAACTCCGTTTGGTGAAATAAATTTCCAAGTATATTGAATGACTTTATCAAGAGTTTCTTTAGAATGTTGTTTACCATAAAAAGTATTATTATTACCAATTTGACTACAATTACGGCATCTCTTGGCACCGTAATGAATTAAAGTTTTTCCACAATCAATACACTTTGGTTTTCCACCTTTCCAATTTGAACCCCTTTCCCCACTACAGTCAGCGTGATTATTTTTGATTTTTTGTTTACTTTCTTCTGTATGTTTAAAATTTATTGAACCATCACCACCATCAGTTAAATTTGTCAAAGGTCCATTTTTCAATTTTCTTCTACCTATTGTCTTTATCAAATCCATTTCTATTTCTTTAGAATATTCATCTGACAATTTTTCAAACAATTTAGTTCCAATTGGTTCTAATCCTTCACTAAGGATTTTTTTAAAAAGACAAGACTTGTAAGTTCCATCGTTTAGAACACTTGGTTTAAAATGATTACGAATTCTTCGTCCTGTTCCTTTTCCAACATAGAATGGTTCATAATCAAACTCATACTCACCATACTTATATTTTCCAGGTTTTCTTGGGTCAAGATAGACATAGACATAAAATTTGTTTTGGATACTCATAAGATACCTCCAGAGAAAAGGCTAAAATGTTGGAGGTGATTAGTAATTCTGTCTCTGTCAGAAAACCGTTGCAATCGGCTGTCCTAATCATCCTTATGAGTATTTATATAATCAAATATAACATTTTCTAAATCTTTAGCTTTTCTTTGGAAATCATCTATGTCGTCACAGAAAAGCCCTGCTGATTTTTCATGCCCCCCACCAATTCCCTTTTCTTTTAGAATTGTTCCCATATTTAAACCTTCAATATTATGCCTAATTGACACTCTACCGTGATATGGATTACGTACAAAAACTATGTCATATCCTTCTTCATTCATAAGCTTGTGACATATCTCATTTATGAACTCTTTTGACTGAACAACACAACCATTTATCTTCTCAAACTCGAATATTTCGAGACTATCATAAAGTCTTTTGAATTCAAAATCTCTTTCCTTCAACCACTTTTCTTCTTCATCTGTAAAGTATGTCCTACCGTCAAAAAAGTTATCTCTGAACTTTTTAGGTCTATACAGATAAAACATTACGTCATTTAATTTCTTACTGTCAGGATATTTGAGTTCCCACATATCATAATCATTCGTCAATCTAACTATGTCGTCAAGATGACTCAAATCAAGACCATAGTATTTTTCAACGAATTTCTTTGTCAGGTGCGCTGCGCATTTGTTAGGAACAACATAATGCATTTTGCTGGGGTCATTATAAGACTCTGCTGATTCATGATGGTCAAGTAAAATAATTTTGTCTGACAGATATAAGTTTTCCTTTCTATTGGGACTTATATCTGCCAGAAATACAAAATCATATTTGTCATAATCCAGTGATTCAAGAACAGAATCTATTCTGTAAAATGATGTATCTATTATGGTAATGTTTTCAAAAACATGACTTAAAATTAACGCACATACGGAACCGTCAAGATCGCAATGGACAATATTCAACACTCTACTGCTCTTTGGAATTTTCTTCAAAACAAACTCCTTGGATGATTTTATTTTTATTCTATCATCTTTTTGGATGTTTGTCAAGTCAAAAGAGTTCAGTAACCATTTTAATATATTTTGGATGCTCGAGCCATCGACCTTCTGTATCCATCATCTGATATTGCTTTTTGATAACATCGTTGTATTTCTCTGGTTCAGTATATTCATCCACCAATTCGTCAATATCATTGACTGTACAGTTATCATGAACCTTGACAAAGTTGTTATCATATGGACTTGGTTTACCATTTGTAAAGTATGTTCCTATGCTAAGTATTCCAAGAGAACAGTACTCCACATGTTTGATATCTGATTTAGAGTAATTGAAATAGTTTGGAACAAGTGGTGCGATTCCAATGTCAGCACGAAAGTCTTTTATTGGTAAATGATACTGATAAGAGTTGACCCAATTGATAACTTTTATCCTGTTTTTTATCGGCTCAAAAAAGAATGGTAAACCACCCATACAACAGAATTCAATTTTACCATCCTTTACATTTTTAATAACCCATTCAGTCCAGGCATTTTCCCAGTCACCCTTCATTCTTGTTTGGTTATTATAGTGTGTTGGAGAACCAGTGTATATAACTCTTGGCTTCTTGATCTTCTCTTTTATTGGTCTTTTCCTATGAGGTCCCCAAAAATACTGTGGAACAGCGTTGTATATAGTTCTTATCTCTGGTTTAGTAACACCATGTTCTCTTATGTATTGACCAAGAAAGTCAGTTGACACACAGACAATATCCATCTCATTCATGATGTCAAGTGATGCTTGTTGTACTTCCTTTGATATTCCCTGCTTTCCGAAATTATAATCAGGAATTGATTCTCCTTCATCAGGACCTTCCCAGATAAAGTCATCTATATCATAGATCATCTTAAAACCGTATTTCTTCTGGGCATCCTTGTACATTTGTATTGCTTTCATATGACCGGGCGCCATAGTTCTCTGGAAGAATATACTTCTACATCTGAGAAGAACATCATGCTGGAACAACATAACCGGAGAAATGATAACATTAAATTTTCCAGTCTTCCCAAAAATAGAGTTCAAATATGTCATTGGGAAAATGTTTCTTATATGTCCACATCCAGTTGAGTCAGAAACATATGATATTACAAGGTTCTTTTGAACCTTCATAAGTCTGCCTTCTTGTGTGGAAATCTCAAAAGATTTATTAGGATTGAGCAGGTGTTGTCTAAAGACTTCAAAATTGCTCGTTGGAAGCTTATTACTCATTTCAAATATCTCCTTTAACTTCATTGTAGAGGTCAATCAACGTGTCATAAATTTCCTCTTTATTTCCAATATCAAGACTATCTATATATTCTCTCATCAAGTCAACCATCGAACCGATATTGTAGTTTTCTAAATCTATCACTCCGTTTAGTTCAGAGTTGTTATCAACAAAAATGTTTGGAGTCATTGCCGGACAATGTTCTTCTATCTTCTTAACATATTTATCAATTTCTTTTTCATTGTATGTTTCATCATATGATATGTGAACATCAACAATGTTATTGTGAACTTTCTTTTTAGAGAACTTCTCTGGAAACTTTAACTTTATGTACTTTAATGAGACTTCATTGTCAACGAACTTATGTTCCATCTTGGATAAGTCAAGAATAGTAAAACCTCTATTCTCATCAATGTCATTCCTAGTAAGTTGGTAAGGTGATCCTATATAAACAATATCACTACCATAAAGAGTTTGAGAATTTCTTATATGAAAATGCCCTGTGAAAACCTTTTGACATTTTCCGAAAAGCTTACTATGTAAACCATCATCGCTTCTCTTGAATTTATTAAAGTGAAATCCCTTGATATTGAAGTGTCCAAAACATACATCGCATTTTCTTTTGCTAAACTCCCTGACGAACTTAACATTGTCAACGATCCAAGGAACCATAACTATGTTCTTGTTGTCAATCTCTATGCTTGTAATTTTCTCTATGAGCGTAACATTGTTAAATTCGTCAAGAAACTTAAGGGAGTTGACCTCGACAGAACTATTGAAATAACAATCATGATTACCGACTAGAACGTAAACTTTGAAATCTGAAAAATGATTTTTGAAAACTTCATGAACAGCATTCATAACTTTGGTATTCGTACTGCTCCTATTATCAAAAACATCACCTAAAACAAACAGATATTCTATACCATTATCTTTAAGATAAGGTACTAACTGTTCTGTAATAAACCTTGTCTGACTAGTTAGAAACACTTCAGAATTTTTACGAACTCCAAAGTGCAAATCGCTAACTAAGCATACACGCATATTGCCTCCAATTTTTTCAATTTTATCTTCGCCTTTAGATTTTCCTACTTGACATTTTTCAAATCAAGTTGTCAGCGGTGTCGGCATTATCAATATATTCTATACTCGTAAATATATCATCTCTCCTGTTGTAATCATTTATATTCTGTAGAAAAGCATTTCTTGCGATCATAGTGAAGTACGCAAATGGATTCTTTCTTTCAAGATTGAATTTGTCAACATACCTACACATGTAGTAGACTGCGTCTGATACCATCTCATCTTTTCTATCTTGAGTATAGTTAATAAAGTTAGCTCTGTTTAGTAAATTTTGAGCAATTAAAAGAAAACAATTACCAATCTTCTCATAAGTCCTTTTTGATTTATTTTCTCTGTATTCCTTTAACAAAGAATAAAATTCTTTGTTATTTACATATTCAGCCATTTTAATCCCCCTTAGTTTTAACAACCTCAGAGAAGTTGTTATTGTTCTTTTTAATACTAATACAATTCTTGAACTGAGAATTGTAATCCTGTTGTAATCTATGAGATATGATGTAAATGCTCAGGTCATTTGAGTCATAAGTCATATTTTTTAGACTTCCCACTAACTTTTCTAATCCATTCTCGTCTATAGCACTGTCAAGAAGTTCATCTATAATCAGTAAATTACAATTCCAATTTGATATGGTTTTTGTTATGCTTATGAACGAAAGTAAAATTGACATATCAATTCTCTTCTTTTCACCCTCAGAATAAGAATAGTATGAAATCTCATTGTTGAGATTGTCAAGATTTGTTATTTTTTCGTTCATCAACTCATCAAATTGAAGCACAACAGGAAGTTCAAACAGCTTAATGTACTCGTTTATTTTACTGTTGAGAATTGGTATAAGCTTCTTGAAGAAGTAAGCCTTTATACCACTTTCAGAAAGAATATTTTGAACAATATCATTATTCTTCAAGTCCTTCTTTATCTTTTTAGTTTCACTCCAAAGAACTCTATACTCCTGTTTTTTCTCTTCAAACTCATCGTTTATGCTACTCAAATTAAAGTCAATTTCTCTATTGAGAATTTCATTTCTTCTGGCTTCTGAAGAAGCTAGTTCTCTATCTATCATTTCAAGTTTGCTTTGAACATTGTCTCTTTTGAACTGATTATCATTCAGCTCTTTCAAATACCCTTCTTGAGATGATATCTCATCTTCGATGGCTGATCTATCAGATTTTAGCTTACTTATTTCAGATTTTTTGTCAGAAACAATTTTCTTTAATCTTTTTATTTCTTTGTCTCTATGATCTGGAGTGATCTCTGTTTTACACCAGGGACATACAGTATGCTCGTTCATCGAGGTTATCATTTCTTCCGATGACCTGGACTCGTATTCACTTTCGTTAAGATTTTTAATTACTTTATCTCTTCTGTCTTTCAGGTCTTTTAGAATATCTTCATCGAATTTAGAGTTCTCTATCGATAAGTTAACTAATTCAATTTCTTCACAAAGCTCTAGCTTTTCTTTGAAAAATCTTCTAATTCTATCGTCATTTGCTCTTAAATCGTTGTCTTTATTCGTTTGGAAATTATTCTGAGCTTCTGTCAACTCGACGACTCTCTTTCTAAGAGATTTTAAATGTTGCTCAAGTAAAGCAATAACTCTATCATTAACTTCATTCTTTGCTTTTATATCAGCATTTTTCTTCTTGAGAACTTTAAGCATCTGTCCAAATACGACGATGTTAAAAATCTGCTCAACTATATCTCTCTTTTCCCAAAGCTGTAAAGAAAGGAATGGTTTGTTGTAGTTGACTGCGAGGGAAATAACCTGCTTGAACATTTGATAGTTTATTCCAATGATCTTGTCAATTTCTTCTTGGTTCAGTCTCTTGGATGAAAGAAGTTCTAATTCTTCTCCATTCTTTACGATTTCTATTTTGTCAGGATTTAAGCCTCTTGTTATCACGTAATTGTCTCTTTCATCAACCATGAATTCACATGTAACTTTTAGGTTCTTCTTGTTCTTTCGATTGACAAGCTCTTTTATTTTAATTTTTCTGTATGGTTGACCGAATAGACAAAACGAAAGAGAATCGAGAATGGCTGATTTACCAGAACCATTCTTTCCAGAAATGAGATTGACTCCATGGTCAAAGCTGACAGTTGTTGGAGTCGCACCGAAAGAGAGTATATTTTGAAATGTCAATTTATTAAACTTAACTACCATCTAATCTCCCAATGTTAATAAAGCCGTTTACAAATTCTAATTAGATTGTAACATGTTACTCTTGAAATGTCAACCATTTTCTAAAGTATTTTTTATAGCCTTAACCATTTTAATAAAAATAGGTTATATATAAATATATATACTAGGTCTTTAAAGGACCTAGTACTAGGCCCTAGAGGGACCTAGGCCCAGGCCCTAGAGGGACCTAGGCCCAGGCCCTAGAGGGACCTAGACCTAGAATAACCCTAAAGGGCTCTGAAAGCAAACCGCTTCGCGGTTCGTTTGTGTTTACTCAAGATAAAGGAGTTTGTTATGAAGAATGAAGATTTTCAGAAGTTGAAGAAATTTGTTGAAAAAGAACTGAAAATTGAAGAAAGCAACGTAATGGAAAAATCAATCCAACTCTCAAACCTATACACAAAGTTTTTACAGATTTACACCAGAGAACTGAAAAATCTAAAATCAAAACATCACGAAAAAGCCAAGACTTATGGGGAACTTTATCATCACTATAAATTCAAATTCGATTATCAACTAGATACAAAGGCAGAAGTAGAGTCTTACATAAGAGCAGATGACAAATATTATCAAATCGCATTGGAATATTCCAATCTTGAGGTACAAGTTAAGTATTTGGAGCAAATCCTGGAACAGATAAATAATCTTGGTTTTAGAATAAAAAATTACATTGACTTGAAGAAAATCTCACTTGGATTTTGAAAAGTCAATATAATTTTTATAAATACTTGTAATCAGGAGGTTATAAGTATGATTTTAGATGAAACTATTAAAGTTAGAATTAGTTCAACTAACGCAAAATATTATGAAAAAATTGGATATGATGTTCCTAAAAAATTTTCATTTGGTAAAAAAAGATTTGATATTGGTTCTAAAATTGAAATAGATGTTAAAGATTTACCAGAAAAATCAAATATTATTGTTACTACAAAGTGCGATAATTGTGGTAAAATTGATAAAAGGCCATACTATTCTTACATTAAGTTTAATGG
>CAZOXV010000031.1:7375-9428 GCA_964583935.1 uncultured Methanosarcinales archaeon
AACAATAGTTTGACAGATGAAGAAAGAAATGCTAGGAAAAAATATGAAAGAAGATTGAATAATTGGAAGAAAAAAGTATTAAAAAAATTCAACTATACTTGTCAAAAATGTAAAATTATTGGAGAAAAAAATTCAGGACTGATTGAATGTCATCACGTCTATAATTTTAGAGATTATTCGGATTTAAGGTCTGATATAAAAAATGGTATTACTTTATGTAAAAATTGTCATATTGATTTTCATAAATTATATGGGAAAAGATATAATAACTGGGAACAAATGAAGGAATTCATAGATGGAGAATATACTTGAAGTTGAAAAGTTGAACGAAGTATATGTACAAATAAGAAATTTGGATAAAGGCTCTGCTTTAGAACTAAAAGAATTTCTGTCGTGCTACATAGATAATTATTGGTTTCATCCTTTAGTAAGATCAAAGCGATGGGATGGGCGTGTTTCATTCTTCAATTGGAATGAGCAGACAATACCAATAGGACTTCTTCCACAATTTGTAAAGTTTTGTAGAAAATTCGACTATGAATACAAGCTCAACTTCAGTAAGGAAGAAATTGTAAATGACATTTCGGAAGATGATTTTGAAGAGTTTTACGAAGCAATTTTCAAAGAATCGTCATTCTCACCAAGAGACTATCAGGATGAGTGTATCAAAAAAGCACTAAGAATAAAAAGAGGAGTCATAGAGTCTCCTACAGGTTCGGGCAAGTCTCTAATTATTTACTCAATGATAAGATTTATAATGGGAACATCAGAAGGTAAAATATTACTGATAGTTCCAAATATATCTCTTGTAAATCAGATGTTCAATGACTTCAAAGAATATGGATGGAACCAAGCAGAAACTTACTGCTCATTGGTTTTTCATAAGAGTAAAAAAATCAACTGGGATTGTCCTATAATAATTTCAACATGGCAATCCATTTACAAAAAAGGATCAAGCTTTTTTGATAAATTTGGTTCTGTTATAGTTGATGAGACTCATGGAGCTAAGTCAAATTCTATAAGAACTTGTTTGGAAAAGTGTGTGAATGCCGAGTATAGAATAGGATTGACAGGTACAATGCCAGATCAGAAGCTTGACAGTTTCACAATTTTTGGATATTTGGGTCCTAAAATTTTCGAAATGAAAAGCTCCGAACTCATTGAGAAAGGAATTCTATCTAAGATAAAGATCGCTAATATTGTCATAAAATATCCTAAGGATACCATTGACAGATATTGGCACGACTCAGACGATGGTAAAATAAAACAAAATGACTATAATGAAGAGTTGAACGACATTTACGAATTTGAGGAAAGAAACAAAGTATTCAACTACATCATAGATAAGCTTGACAAATCACAAAATATATTGATACTTTGTCATAAAATAAGTCATTTGAAAGATATCAAGAAGTATCTTGAGGATAACTTTCCATCGTATGATATTCATGAGATATATGGAAAAACAGCGGCAGATGATAGAGAAAGAATAAGACAATTATTGGACGAAAGTAAAATCAAAATATTTTTAGACGAAGATTCATATATTGTTGTCAATAAAAAAGATAAAGTTAAACTTACAAACGGTCAAATTAAAACTGGAGCAAATATTAACATAAATGATGATATTGATGATAATTGGATAAAAAGCAAAAAAGTTTTCAAGAAATAAGGAAAAAATTATGAAGCCAAAAAAAATAGAGGAAATTAAAAGTCCCGGCCATATATTGGTCGGGACTTATTAGCTAAGCTACGTTAAGTACTGGTATAAATATTAAAAGACTACATCATGTCATTTTTGCGTCAAGTTATAGGTCTAAAATCAAGATTCTCCAAAGTATAGGTCGTGGTCTTAGAAAACATGAGACAAAGAGCAGGCTTATTGTTTGGGATATCGTAGATGACCTTACTTGGATAAATGTTTGGGGTGATAAGGAAGTCAAGCATGTCAACCATGTTTACAAGCATTGGTATGATAGACTTCAGTATTATAAAAAGCAAGGATTTGAGTTTTTGACTAAAAGAATAAATATATGTGATTGAAATTATTTTC
>CAZOXV010000032.1:0-3492 GCA_964583935.1 uncultured Methanosarcinales archaeon
GAAGCTATTGCTTGGATACAGTATCATAAAAATAACAAAAATATATTTCCTGTACTGATTATTTGTCCTGCTGCTGTAAAGTACAACTGGCTATCTGAGTTCGATAAATTCACTGCATTAGGTGATGATGTTGAAATACTATCAGGAACAAAACCATTTTCCACTACAAAAAATATTCTCATCATTAACTATGACATTCTAAAGGATTGGAAAACAAAAATTATAAATGATATTAAACCTAAAACAGTTATTGCTGATGAGGTGCATAAAGCAAAAAATGAGAAAAGCAAAAGGACTAAAAGTTTTGTTGAAATTGGAAAGAAAGTTAAGAATGTAATTGGATTAACTGGAACCCCTATATTAAATAAACCTATAGAAATCTTCATGCCATTAAAGGTAATCAAGCCTACTCTGTTTCCAAACAAAAAAGCATACGCATATAGATTTTGTGATGCAAAATTTAATGGATTTGGAATGAATTATAATGGTGCAAAAAATACTATTGAATTGCATCAAATACTTGTAAGGGAAGTTTTGCTTAGGAGAAAGAAAGAAGATGTTGCAAAAGAGCTTCCCGATAAAGTCAGAACTATGCTTCCCTTAGAAATAGATAATAAGCAAGACTATAATCATGCGTATACCGATCTGATTGATTTCCTAAAACAGATAGATCCTCAAAAAGCAATGAGAGCAATGAGGGCAAGAACGTTATCTAAAATTAACACACTCAAACAATTAGCAGTTAAAGGAAAACTCAATCAAGCAGCTAGCTGGATAGAAGATGTGATTGAGAATGAGAAATTAGTTGTGTTCGTTCATTATAAGAACACAGTTGAAATGTTGAAGAAAAAGTTTGGAGATCAAGCAGTAGCTTATGTTGGAGGAATGAGTGAAAAACAAAGAAAGCATGTAGAAAGTGAGTTTTGGAATAATGATGATGTAAGATTGTTTATTGGAAATATAGAAGCTGCTGGTACAGGAATCAATTTACAAGTAGCTTCTAATGTCGCTTTTCTAGAATATCCTTGGTCGCCAGGGTTATTCAGGCAATGTGAGGATCGCTGCCATAGGCTAGGGCAGAAAGATGTTGTGAATGTTTATAATCTGATAGCAAGAAACACTATAGAATATTCTATAGTTACTAAGTTGGAGGAAAAAGCAAAAGTTGTATCACAAGTTATTGATGGGGATGATTCTGATTCATCAGGAATATTTAATGAGTTAATGAATGAATTCATAAAAGAAGCAAGAAAGGAGAATTAATTATGTCAAAAACAATATACTTAATTCGTGAAAGTCCATACAACGAAAATTTCTTAGTGGAGGGATATGCAAGAAATGAAGATGAGGTAAAACAATTAATCAAAAGAAGGAGAGATTGTATATTCTTAGAAACAAAATCAATTGAAGTGAGTTTCAGAAAAGGAATTGTTGAAGTAGTAGATGAGGATGGAATGATTTATTATTACTATATTACTGAAATGGAACCCATTGTTAATATTTAATTATCAAAAGACATAATCATGCGAGAAAAAGTAATCTGTAATATGGCAAATGATGAATTGTTATTGAGAAAAAGGGGGAATAGACATGGAAATTAATGCCATGATTTCTAGACTAGAAGAAATTCAGATGGAGATTCAGAAATTATTGGACGAAGCAAAAGTCATTCTTCAACAAGATGATTATGGAGAAATGACTTACGAGAGAGCTAAACACTATTGGATAGCTCATATTGAAGGAGCATTGTCAAAAGACAATGAGTGGGTTGGGGGTTCACTAATAAATATGGATGATACTTTACTTGAACTTAAAAATAGAGGGAGAAAATAGTGTATGAATTATGTGTCAAGAATATTATTTGTTCTGATCACTGCCTTTTTCTTAGTTGCAGGGACAGTATTTGTACTAAAAATTATTTCCTTTGAGAAATGTACTGCTCAAGAAAAATTTGTTTCCGTAGAGCAGAAATCAAAATATCCAGAAAAATTCTATGAAAATGTCACAGTAACAGCATACACAAATGCTAAAGATGAAACTAATGAGAATGAATACACCGCACTTATGGAAAAGCCTGTAAGTGGTTGGACTTGTGCTGTGTCTAGAGACTTGATGAAATACTTAGGCATGAAAGTTTATATCGAGGGACACGGAATGCGTTATGTGAATGATCTTATGAATAAGAGATACACAAACAGAATTGATGTTTATGTTGGAACAAAACAACAAGCAAGAAATATTGGAAAAACAAAGTCAAGAGTAATCTTCATTGATTAAGGAGTGAATATGACACCAGAAGAAGTCAAAGAAAATTTTGGAAAGATGATAGTAATAAAAGCTCCTGGAATGGTATGTGGATACGCATATGAAGAAATAGTTGATTACGATTTAGAAAGAAATACTCCTTGGGGAAAGGGAGTAGTGGAAGTAATTAATTATTCAGATCCAAAAAAGCAGAGAGTGAGAAAATGTTTAACACAAATTGAATTATATGATGATGAAGCAGAGAAAAAGCCCAAGAGAAAGCGAAAAAGAAATGGAACAAATAAAAAGAGAAAGAGAAAACCTGTAATAAGAACTAGAAAGAGAAAGAGAAATGTTTGATATTCGTTCCTTCTACGAAGAGTACGGGATTGATTATTACGAAGGAAATCATAATCATAAACATTGTAGAGAAGGATGGATACAAACAGAATGCCCTCGATGCTCAGGTAATCCTGGCTTGCACCTGGGATTTTCGGAAAACTCAGGTCAGTTTGTTTGTTGGAGATGTGGATTCATTCCTTTATTGGAAGTTATAAGAAAATTTGCTGGATGTAATTGGAATCAAGCAAGACAGATTGCTCGTCAATTTGGAGCAACAAAACAGTACAAGCGATACAGAAAAGAACCAAAAGAAAAAGACATTGATGTCGAGTTTCCTAAAGGCACGCTAGATTATTTTCCTAAAACTCATAGAAAGTATTTGGAAAACAGAAATTTTGATCCAGACTACTTAATTGATACTTGGAATCTGAGAGCTACAGGAAATCTTGGAAAATATAAAAACAGAATTATTGTTCCTATCTATTATAAAAATAGATTAATGTCTTATCAGGGAAGAGATATTACTGGAAAAGCTGAAGCTAAATATATGGCTTGTGAACAAGAAAATGAAAGACGACACCACAAATATTGTCTGTATGGTTTAGATGTAGTTGCAAGTGAATCAGTAGTTGTTGTTGAAGGGGTGACTGATGTTTGGAGATTAGGCCCAGGGGCAGTAGCTACATTTGGAATCAAGTATACGGAAACACAATTGTTATTACTATATTATAATTTCAAAAGAATATTCATTCTATTTGATGTGACTGATCCAGAATCAAGTGAACAAGGAAAGAAACTAGCAGCTCATCTAAGCGTCTTAGGAAAAGAGGCGGAAGTAGTGAAATATGATCAAGACAAAGATCCAGGAGATCTTTCAGACAATCAAGCAAATTATTTAATGCGGGA
>CAZOXV010000032.1:3592-9095 GCA_964583935.1 uncultured Methanosarcinales archaeon
AATAAGGAGGATTTATGTGCAATGAACTTAATGATGGAGTCTATAAAGAAATTTTACCTTTTGGGTATGGATGGAAAATATTTGAAATCAGAAACAACAAATTATGTCCAATGCGTTATGACAACTCCAATTATTATGAAACTGACAAGTGGCTTGTTTATAGATCTGATGATTTATTTACAGGATTTTGTTTCTTTGTAGATTATGAGGAAGCAATAGATGTTTTACAAAAATGGAGAAAATTTTTTAAACATGGATCATTTTGTATACTGAAAATTTATTATCGAGGCGGATTAGGACAACAAGAAATGTCTATTGTTGGTGATAGAAATCATATAGGGGCTTTAGCTAGAGAAATATTTATACCTTAGAGGGGGTAATACTATGCAATATTATTTGATAATTGACACAGATAATGATTTTGGACTTATTTCTGATACTGGATTTAGAATTCACAACATAGCAAAGATAAAAGCTCAGAGTAAAAAGAAGTTGAAAGAGTTTGTGGATTCCTTATCAGTATTTGAAATCAACAAAGCAAAAACTGAAATAGGGGAAGCATTTCTGAACACTCTTAAAAAAGATATGGATAAAAAGGATGCTGGAAGAATTGGGGGTAATTGGCACTATGAATTTGGTACATTACAAGGTGAAGAATGGGATTTGTATTTATAAGATGAGAAAGTGATCATGAAACAAAAAGAATTTGCTGAAAAATTTGATGTTACTAAGGAACATTTATATGCTGTTCTAAATAAAAGAGTTCGTCCATCTATATCATTAGCCATTAAAATAGAAACTCATATGGGGATACTAGCAGAAGAACTTCTTCCTGAACTAAAGAAGTTAAATAAAATTAGACAATTTGACAACAAATAAATAAAACTGTATCTTGAATCTTACATACTCCTCCTTTGTGATTTATGAAAAGATACGACTGATAGTTGTCGTCTGATTCACGAGATTAATCTCGTGAAGAATCTTTCCTATCTTTAATATTTAAACAGTTGGAGACAAAAGAAATGGAAGAGTACAGAATACCAAAAGAAATTATGTTGTCTGAACACTTAGGCAGAAAGGAGAAACTTCTATTTTCTGCTATCTATTCTTGTGCTATATATAATAAGGGTGTATGCGAGTCTACAAACTCAGAGTTTTCCAAAATAGTAGGAACAAATGTAAATCAAATCACAAAGACTATAAAGAAATTAAGAGACAAAGGATTAATATCCACAAACTATAGAAATAGAACTCCCATAGAAACTCCAGACAGAGATTCGTGGGAGTTTCTTATGACTGACAAAAAACCTGATTATAATATAATTAGGACAATCTTTTTAGATCCTAAGTATATGAAAAGAAAGAGGAGAAGATCATAATGACAACAAGCATAAACGAATTTGGACTTCCAAATTTAGTCATTCCTGCTGAAGTGCATTTTAACAAAAATCTTAAAAAAGGAGATGGAATACTTTTTGGAATAATTCTAAACTTAACTCACAATCAATATGGATACTGTTGGGCGAGCAATAAATACTTATCAGTCATTGCGGAACGTTCTGTAGGAGAAGTGGCAAAGGGAATATCAAGATTGAAAGAGCAAGAGTATATAACAACAGAATACGTAAGAAGAAAAAAGGATGGACGTGAGATTAGAAAAATATATATAGATTATGATTATCCTAAAAAATATGGAGGTATGTTGAGAAAAAAACACCAAGAAATTGAAAGTTTTAAAACTGATGATGATGAAGAAATAATTGTTAAAAAGACAAACAAGAAGGAAGAATACCCCCCTTGTCGAAATGAACAAGGGGGGGTTGTCGAAATGAACAAGGGGGGGTTGTCGAAATCGACAAGTAATATAGAGAGTCAATATAGTGAGCATGATTTAGAGAACGTAGTATCTAAAGATACTACTAATAGCTTTTTGGAAAAAAGCTCAGAACGTAGTACTTCTAGGAAAAGAAAAAGAAAATCTTCTCCACATAAGGAAGAAGCTTCCACAGATTCATCTGAAGAAAGAAGTAAAACTTCTATGAAAGATAAGATTAAACAAAAAGCTTCCAACAAAGCTCCTAAACATAAGTCTTCCCCAAAATATGAAACAAAAACAAATGTTGCTGCCATTAATCTGTGGAATGAATACTGTGCCAGCAACAAAGCGTGGCAACGCTGTTTAATCAAACCTGACTCCAAAACTTACCGCAGAACACTCCAAAAATTGCACGAATTATTTAATGGACTACTCAGTTATGACGAAGATCAACTCATCAACAAAAAAGTTGCTCCTTATCTTTCCAAAAAGTTTACTTTCAATATGTTCCGAAAAAGTTTGGAAGTTCTCAACAAAAAACTAGATCCAAAATATCTCCCACAAAACAAAGATTGGATGAAAGGATTGTCTTTGCAAAGTGCAATCATGAATTATAGTGGTTCCGCTGCTAATCTACATGAAGCATATTATTTTGGACTGCATGAGAAATATCAGCCTGGACAAGAATTGAAAACTGATGAACAGAAAAAAGCATTTGACATTTTGGAAAAGCATTTCAAAAATTATTCCGATCTAGATATTCCACCAAAGAAAATAGTTAATCTTGTTAAAAAAATAGACGAAGATTACTATGTTGTTTCATTCGCAAGAGATATTACAGAAGCTCTGACTGGAGATGAGGAACTAAGCAGCGCATTATACAATGATTTTGGATTCAAATTAATTAGATCCAAACACTCACCAAATTCTCTCTATCCAGGCAAAGCCACATTCAATACTATCAACGAAGCGTACAAGCATGTGTACGACTCAGAACTACTGAAAAGAAAGCCGACGGAAAGCGAAAGGAAAGCTCAGGAACAAGCAGAGAAAGCTCAAGCTGTACGCAGACGTCACGAAGAACTACTCTTCAAAATTCAAGCAATGGAAAGCAAAGGAAAGCTTGAGCTTATAGAGCTTGTAGATAACAGTGATGAAGTCATTGGAATAGAGGCTAACGGAATTCAGATCGCAAAGAAAAATGGAAAAGGATATTTGGAGATTAATGATGACGTTGAAGTTAAGGAGGATACTATCTTGGTTGGACAAAAATATATTTGCTAGGATCTTCTTATGAAAATTGAAAGAGCAAAACCAGAGGATACGCAGACTGAACGCTACTTAATAATCTCATTAATAATGTCTGAAGGAGTTTGCAGAGAGTTAAAAAATTCTTATGACCCACAGTTCTTCCAAACAAAGATGACAAGAGAAGTTTCTAGATGGTGCATTGATTTCTTCAAGCAGTATGATACTGCACCACAAAAAGAAATTGAATCAATTTATGAAATGAAAGACAAGGCTGGAAAAATTGATCCAGACTTGTCTGAGGAGATTGAACGATTTCTAACTGATCTCTCCAAAGATTACGAAGAATGGGAGCAGTTTAATGAACAGTATTATATTGATCTTGGATTAAACTATTTCAAAAAACGCAGTTTCATATCATTAAGCAATCAAATAAAGGAAGCTGCTGAAGCTAATGATGTGGAGGAAGCAGAAAAAAGATATGCTGACTTCACTAAGATTCAAATGCAGTTAGATCAGTCTCGTAATGTGTTGGATGATTCTGGAATAGATGATTTAAAATTCTCTATAATAAATCGCCCTCCATATTTGTTTGAGATGCCGGGGGCTGTTGGAAGAA
This sequence comes from uncultured Methanosarcinales archaeon, assembly GCA_964583935.1. Classification (GTDB taxonomy): domain Archaea; phylum Nanobdellota; class Nanobdellia; order Woesearchaeales; family CAZJJJ01; genus CAZJJJ01. The sequence continues at coordinate 7,276 of CAZOXV010000032.1, forward strand.
TGATTGGGCCAATTGAAAGAGAAACTTTCATTGGGCTACTTGGAAGAGAGAAAGTAGGAAAGACTTATCATTTAATGATGTTTGCCATTGCTGCTATCAAAAAAGGATTGAATGTAGCAATGATTGAAACAGGCGACTTGACTCAAGATCAACTTGATACCAGATTCTATTCCTATTTCTCTAAGAAAACCGCCAGGCTAAACAATGTAGGAAAAAAGTTTGTTCCTGTTATGGATTGCAAACTCAATCAAACAGGAGAGTGCGAGCATAGTGTTGTTGATAGACCTTTAATTGTCAACAATGAAGGAAAACTAATATTCAATGTCAATGTTTATGATCATAATATACTTGAAGCACATATACCTTGTACTTACTGTTGGAAAGATAGATTCAAGAGATACAAATTTCAAGGATCTATTTGGTGGAAAAAACAAAATATTGAAATGTGGGATTGGCCTGATGTTAGAAAAGCTGTTCATAAATTTAGGAAAAGATTTAATCCTGGCAGATTAGTGACAGAAGCATTTCCAATGAGAACAGTAAGAGCTAGTGATATAAGAGATTGGTGTATCAAAAAGCAAAAGCAGGAAGGATTTATACCTGACGTGTTGATTGTTGACTATCCAGATATTATGCTCCCCGAAAACAACAGAATGGATCACAGACATCAAGAGAATGAGAAATGGATGATTTTGAGAGAAATTTCTCAAGAATTTCATAATTGTGTAATTGTTGGCACTCAAGCTGATGCTAAAGCTTATAATCGAGAAACTTTACAGCTTGACAATTACTCAGAAGATAAGAGAAAGTACAGCCACACCACTCATTTTTATGCTATAAACAAAACTAAAACTGAGGAAAATTTTGGATGTTCAAGACTTAGTGGTTTGCTTTTGCGTGAAGATTCTTTGCAGATAACTCAGCAAGCCACGCTTATTCAAAATTTAAATATTGCTAACCCACATGTAACTAGCTTCTTTGGAAAAGTTCCGGGGCTTAATAAAAACAATAAGGAGAAGTAATGGAAACGAAATTTTTTTGTTAAAAATATTTTAATTTTGTCTATGTTGTTTGTAAGCGTAAATTTTTAAAGAAACTAAAAACAAGGAGAACAGTCATGGAAAAGAAACAGTTGCAGAAGGTAGCAAAGGAACTCAACGAAGTCCTGGAGCTGGAAGAAGAGGATCAAATTGATTCTACTCAAAAGCCGAAGGAACTTGAGAAGGAGTTGAAGCAAGCAGTTGCAGGAAGCTCTGACTCTGGTCCTGAATTGGACATTTATGATGAGGATGAGTTTTCTGAAGAGGTTTGGAAACTACTCGCTGAATTGGGAAATTCTACAGCGATAGAAAAGATGGAGAACGAGAAGAAATCTTCTAAGGAAGAAGAAGAAGAAGAGACTGAGGACGAAGAAGAAGAAGTTGAGGAAGAGCAAGAAGAAGAAGCTGAGGAAGAAGAAGTAGACTATGATGCTCTAACTGAAGAAATTGAGGGAGCAAAGAAGATTGCTGATCTGAAGAAGATTGCAAAAGAAAATGAAGATACCTTTCCTGATTTGGACTATAAGAGATTTAAGAAGGCATCTGATCTCAAACAAGCAATGCTTGATGAAATTGAAAAGATAACTTCAAAATCTGAAGATGAAGAATCTGACGAGGAAGAGGAAGATTTTGTACTTCCAATCAGTAAAGAGGAGCTGATGGAAATGAAGAAGTCTCCTCTACTCAAGTTCATCAAGGAGCATGATCTTGATGTTGAAACAGATCAGGCTGTAAAGAAGATCAAGGAGGAAATCGTAGAGAACTACGAATTCCAGGAAG
>CAZOXV010000033.1:0-8964 GCA_964583935.1 uncultured Methanosarcinales archaeon
CGCGAAGATAGTCAGCAAGTTTGTGAAGGTCAGTCTCATCTTCAACATAAGGTCGAAAGAAGTGTTCAACACCTCCAACATCTTTGATGATAAGTGTCTCCTTCCAGAGCGGCGGATCTGTTCGACGAAGATACTCTAAATAGTATCTCTCTCCGAATCGTATAGGTTTAAAACGAAGCTCATCCATACTTTCCTCCTAAAAGAATTTTGGCTTTTCGAGCCTTCTCCATGAATTATAGTGTATTTTTGGGTGTAAAGTAGAATTCTGCTTAAAGCTAAAGCTATCAAAGAACAAGTGAACACCTTCAAATTCGCTAAAAACATCAAATTCGAGGTATTCCGGACTTCTCTGAATTAATAAAGATGGGAACCATGTGAAAAATCACACATTCCAGACCACTTTAAAAATTCCGTCCAAAACAACGTATTGTTTCAAACCGAAGCAATGCTTCCGTCCAAAAAATACACTAATAACCAAATCAGTTTTTGTCGAATTAAAATAGTTTTATAAATGTTTCGTTATTAGTTAGTGACAACAAGAAAAAGAATTATTTTATTGGTATGCCCGCATTTTTCATAAGAGTACTACCCTTCTGACTAAGAAGAATTTTTTTAGTCATTCCTTTATTCGTACGCTCTTCTACAGTCTTGATAAGTCCAAGATCTTCTAGGGATTTTTTGATACTAGTACCTTTACGTCCACTTAGCTGCAATGTTCTGTAAAGTTCAGTAACAGAGTATGTTCTATGTGTAATCTGTTCAAGAAAATCCATCTGTTCCTTTGTCAAAACTTTTAGCAAATCGGATGAAGATTTTCCCTTAAGATCATTTTGTAAGCCTTTAAGGTATTTATCATAATCAAGATTATTTACAGCAACTCCAACATCAGTAGTCTTGAAGTTTTGTTTTGCAAGCGATTCTTTAGCACTCTTAAGCCCCACACCTTTGTCGATCAATTCAGCAATTATAAGTACTAGATCTCGCTGAAGGTGGTTGTGTATTGGCTTGCGTTTTTCTTCAAAATCTTTCTTTTTTGCCATGTAGTTCATTGCATCGTTTGATTCTCGTGCATCTGAGACACCGGAGGTATAGAATGCTTTCTCCATCTCATCACGGTTTTTCTTATCCTTCTCCTCTTCGGAGGTCATAAAGGTCTTAATACGCTTGACATTCTTTGACCTTCCTGACATCTCTCCTTCAAGAAGTCTGTCATTTACACGATTCTTCTTTATGTCAATACAAGGTGCATTTATCAAAAAAGGATTATTATAACGCCCTGCAAGCTTAACAATGGCAAAACCGACAGGCAACATAGAAAAATATTTTCTTTTATCATCACGTCTGTCCGTAAGCTGCATAAGCTCAGCTACAGCACGTATGTCCTCTGGAAGCTGCTGCTGGAAAGCCACATTACATGCTGAATTTCCTGAAACTACATCGGCCAGCTTAGAAACGTGTTGATCAAGGCAGACAAGACTCTCACCGAACTCCCTAATCTCTCTAAAAATAGATTCTGTTATAGATTCTTCAAGAAACTGAGATTTATCTTTCAAAAATATATTGTGGGCTTCATCCACAAGAATCATATGTTTAAATTCATTTGTCAGATTCTCAGGGTCTGCCTTTAGTTTTTTGTAAATATAAGTCAGTATGTATTGAGTGAAAAACTTCTTTTCCGAGTTGGAAAGGCTATCAAGCTCAAATACAACCTGATGTTTAAGTAATTCTGAGACATCAATCAAATCTTTGCCTTTATAGTTTATTACCTCACCAAAGCTTCCAAATGTAAGACTATGAGCAATTCTCATCGCTGAGGTAACCCATTCATACTCTCTTGAAGATTTTTTTGCTTCAAGTTCCCTTTGAAGCTTTTCGAGCCTATCCCGTATTTGATGCCAATTAGGGTAGTTTTTACTCCCATCATAGACTTTAAAGTCATTATAAGCTTTATCAAGCGCTTCTGTAAGCACCTTGTGTACACCATAGCTGGTTTGGTAGGCTTCAGAAAGCATATCTGTTATAATTGAAATCCATTGCTTTGGTCCTACGCCATCAGGAGGAATATTGATATTTACTTTGAAAAAGTTCTCTACGGATTCATTACCAACAGTAAAAACAAGAATTTTATCGTTAGCTTTCAAAAGAGGCCTAAAACTTCTTTTCCAATCAAAAACAAGGAAAGGCTTCTTTTTAATTATCATTGAACCAAGAATAGTGTATGCAAAAGTTGTTTTCCCTGAACCAGACATACCTGTAACACAAAGGTGTCTTATCCAATCAGCATCACGTAGACAGAAGGGATAAAGCTCGTTTTCCGCATATATAATACGTCCAAGCTGATATTCTCCTTGAATCTGCTCCTCAAGAGGAGGCTCAAGCATTATCTCGTCATTAAGAAGACTTTTTCCCAGGTGTTTGTGGTATAACGCATGAACCAATTTTTCAACTTCCAACCGTTCATCTTTGTTAGTAGATACAGAGTATTTTAGGTAAAGTTTCTCAATCTTCTCGCCCATAATAGGTCTGAGTTTCCTACAAAGTTCCTCAATCGGCGTATTTGATAGCATTATCCCACATCACTAAATGAAACAATAATTATTAAATAATAACAACTAAATAATGATATAGATTAAAAAAATTACTCATCACTAAGCAGTCCCGAATATGTATTCTGCATGCTTTCTTGTTCCCTAAACTCTCTTAGAACTTCTCTTAATTCCTTCTTAAGAAGAGCAACGTCTCTCCAGCAATCAAGATGCTCCTTAATTTTTGCTTCTTCAACATTAATTGCTTTATCATGGAGTATAATTTCTTCCCTAAGGTTCTCAGGAGGAGTTCTGTTTATTATGCTATTTATACGGCTAAGCAAGCCCTCATAAGAGTTAATTAGGGTAGCACTGAGTCTTTTTCTCTCTTCAATCATATCATTAATTTCAATTATAACTTGCTTTATGTTTTCCAGCTTATCAGTGTTAAGAGAAGTAATGAAGTCATCTATTTCTTTCTTATCACCACGTATCTTTTCAAGCTCGTAATCAATCTTATCCATAAGTAATCCACCCCAAAACATGAAATATACACATATAATGTATTTACCACTATTTAAATCTTTCTGTTAGTTGTCACTTTTTAGTGACTATATTAGAAATAGGATCTGATATTCCATAGGGTTTGCGGCTATAATAGCGTTTTCCGTGCTCAACAAGAAGCGCATGATACTCCTTATATACATCTACTAAAAGGCTGTTTTCATATTCATAAGATAAAGATTTCTGGAATAACTGCTTGATATTATTATAGGTATAATTTTTATCAATCAACCCATGATGCAAAAGAAATCTGGTTGTATATGCATCAACTACAAACTCTGGGTGATTGTATGCGTATAACAAAATTGAATCAACAGTTTCTGGGCCAAGCCCCCAAATACTAAGTAGACCTTCTCGATTAATCGGACCATCGTATTTCAAGAATTCTCTGATTTTTCTTGCTTTTTGATTGAAATAACCAGCAGGCCTTATAGTCTGAGCAAGCTTTTCAATCTCCATCTTTTCAAGAATTTTTCTATCAATCATTGCTTTTTCATTCAAATTAATTATTGCTTTTTCAGCGTTTTTCCAGGTTGTATTTTGTGTTAATATCGCGCCTAGAACAATTTCTAACTTTTGTTTTTCTGTCCTTACACGGACACCATAGTGAGGTCTCACATCAACACCACAGCCCGGCGTAACAGGCCACCAGCCACGCCTTCCATAGAGTTCAAGAAGACTCTCATATATAGATGAAATGATCTTATTTTCCATTTGTAGCTCTCCAACAGGGCTATCACAGATATGATGAATATGAAGATTGGGTTAAACAGCAGTTATATTTTTACCGTAAACTATTTCTCAACTAATGGCGACCAATTAATTACATACTCCTTGAAAATAGGAGAAACATCATAAACCAGATAAGCATCTGCAAACATATCTTTGAATTTTCTTAAGATTGATCTCAGTTCACTATCGTCCTTCGTATAGAGTTCAATACTCAAATCAAATTCACCTAAAAGCTCATACGCAAAAAAACAAGTTCGTGTATTATCAAAGAACTCTATGATATTTCTTATCTTAGCATAATTTTTAAGTTTTATGTCTATCTCAACAAAGTCTCTTCTAAACTTTTCAAGGTTTAAAGCAAGAGAATAGTTCGCCAGTATTCCTGAATCTTCAAGCTTCTTTATTCGATAATTAACCATTTGGGCATCCTGATTTAAAGCTCTCGCAATTTCAACAAGTTTCATTCGAGCATTTGACGATAACAAATTTATTAGCTTAGAATCAATATAATCAACTTTATAGTTTTCAGATTCACTTAGATTGTAGATCTCGTGCACTGTCTCGCCATCGAAAAAAACTTTCTGATTTAGCTTATGAGTTACAAGCACACTATGAACGCTTTTCCCAGTTATAAACTCCCCATATCTAATATTTAACTTTTTCAAAAGTTCTCTAACTTCAGAGGGATGCTTATGCATACTAATAAAAGCCATATTAAAGTTACCCTCTAAAATTCTTAAGTTTGTTGTCTGTGGTTGTGTTCTTATAAAGGATATAAGTTCTGTTTCTTTTTCAGAATGTAATCCATGAAATTGCAAGAAAATTTTATAGTAATGATAACCAAATTTAGATGCATTGACTAATGCATAAAAGAATTTAATGTATTTATTATTTACAAGTCTTTTTATTCTATAGTTAACAGTTTCTTTTGGCAAATTTATTTTTTTTGCAATAACAGTTGCAGGAACTCGTGAGTTTAAATCTAACTCATAAATTATCTTTTTATCATATAAATCAATCTTCAGTTTTCATCACCTTAGATTTATCGGCATACATAAACAAAACAGTTTAGTTTTGCACAAAAGATAGTTATTTTATAAAAATTTTACGCATATATTAAAATCAGAAAAATAATATTATTATAAATCTAAAGTCTTATGTATATATGGTTCTTAAAAAAATAAGAAAATTAAAAAAAGAATTTTTTACTCGGAAAATTTACTTGGTTAACACAATAACATCACTTTTCTTCATTGTCTCGTTTGCTATATTTGACTTTTCCCTAAATCTTGGCTCATTCCATGGACTTGTATTTAGCATATTTTTATTGTACTCAGCTGCCGGATTATTTTTGTTTAATATTATTGCGGGAATAATAATGTATATCAGAAAGAACAAAAAAGCAATCCCTTTCTTTATTAGTTCAGTATCATTTCCATTAATTCTGGCAGGAATTGCATACATATTCAGCAGACTTACAACACCCTTCCTTGAGTTAATAAATTCGACAATTATACCTAATCTATTAAGTTACGAGTTTATGGGATTAAGAGTTTCATCTTTAGTTATTTCTGTTGGAATTTTCATAGCCATATTTTTACTACTACAATTTTTGAAATACACAATACTTGGTGCACTAAAAAGACTAACAAAACGGACACCTACAGAGTATGATGAGTTATTGATTGATATTATTGAAAATATGGGTTGGTTTATTTATATGGTTGTATCATTGTATGTAGCAATATTTTTTTTGGATGTACCACACCACATAATGAGACCCATAAACTATGCTGTCCTAGTAATAATCTTAATCCACATAATACCAATAGTTATCAAGACGTTTAGATTTAGTAAGCAACTTATCAATAAGCGTAAGAGACTAGTTGGAAAATAATTTTTGACAGTAACAAATGTAATTATTTAACCGAAATTTGAAATTTAAAAAAAAAATAAGTCTTATTTTTTGTTAATATGCCAATGTTGATTGACAGTTTTTTTAACTATGTTTAACATGCAAAACATTATGGAATCTGAGGTGAGAATATTGTTAAGAAAATTAAAAACTGCATTTTTATTTTTGGGGGTAATCTTAATCTCAACAATTATCGCAAGTTGTGCTCCACAAGATGCAACATCAGAGCAGCTCATGTGCGAGAATGCTGGTGGATCTTGGGAGGAATTTTCAGATGCGTGTGCTGATAGGTGTTATAGATATAGAGATTCCACAATATTCTGCGCACAAGCAATCACAGAAGGTTGCGATTGTGGTACGAACTTATGCTGGAATGGAACTGCATGTATTCCAATAATAGATGGTGCGGAAGTTCCGGCTATAAATAATACGGAGTAGTTAATCCAAATTTTTGGTGCTTTTAATAAGTTGTTTTTGTGAGGTGGAAAAATGACAACAGACGAATATGTAAAAAAGCGAGTTGTAGAACAACTATATTGGGATGACAGAATTGATGCATCCGATATTGAAGTTAAAGTGAACAACAATAAAGTCACTTTAGAAGGTACAGTGCCAAGTTATAGGGCGAAAAATGCTGCATTTTATGATAGTGCAGTTGTAGATGGCGCATTTGAAGTTCAGAACAATCTTTCAGTGATATATCCGCTAGTGACCACAGTGGCAGACACTGAAGTAAAAGCTGATGTGGAAAATGCGATTATAACAGATACTGATTTGAATTCAACCAAGATTGATGTCACTGCCCTCGATGGCCAAGTAACATTAAAAGGTACAGTTGATGCTTACTGGAAGAAAATATTGGCTGAAGATATTTCTTCTAATGTGATAGGTGTCAAGGATGTTGTTAATGAATTGGCAGTTGTTCCAACAGAAAAAATTAGTGATGAGAATATAGCGCACAGTGTAATAAATGCTTTGGAAAGAAATTATTTTACAAAAGCGGATGCAGTTGATGTAAAGGTGAAAGATGGCGTTGTCAAGCTTTCGGGAGACACACCATCAAGCGTAGCTAAAGAAGCAACAGTGGATTCTGCATTATTTACACCAGGTGTCACATATGTTGATGATGACAATTTACGTGTGAATGTTAGTGCTTAATTCTTAATCTTATTTTTAATTTCTTTTTTTAGAGATATATGTGTTAGTAAATAACAATATTGGAGATAATTATATGGAGGCAAATATTATGGTTGATGAAGAGAAACCAACTGAAGAAGAGCGTAAGAAAGAAGAAGAAAATGTTTATTCTGATGAAAAAAGAGAAGCTCTTCTCGAAGATGAAGAAATCGACCCTAGTGAATATGGATTCATGGAAGGCTATGAAGATAACTTTGAGGAGGGATAGATATGCATATAGGACTACTATTTTTTGGCTTACTAAATACTGTTTTTGGTATTCTTATAATAACTGTACCTGCTCTCTTGAGAATATTAGTAGGTACATATTTCTTGGTGATTGGATTTGCAACTTTTTTTGCAGCATTCTGGATTCGAGCTAAATGGGGTTTATTCATGTGATACCAGGACATCATGAGAACTGGATATACACACTAAATTGGAGGTAAAATGGAAATCAAACTTAACAAAAAAATAAACAGTCCTACAATCATTTGTGGGTACAATAGTTCTGGATTAGCAGGACAACTTGTTTTACAACAGATTTTAGAAGATGATTCATTTGTTCATGTTGGATGGAATGAAATACGCAAAGCCCCTCCAATAATTGCAAAAAAAGAAAATGTACTTCTAAAACCACTTAGCATATTCCATAATGAAAAGAACAATGTCATGATAATCTCTATAATATCCCAGATAATTGGATTGGAATGGGAGATAGCAGATATGCTTGAAGAGTTATACAAAAAAACCAATGCAAAAATGATTATTTGCCTTGATGCAACTTTATCCGATAATTCAGAGAAGCTATATCATGTTTCAAATTTTGAACCTGATGAAAAGTTGAAAAACATTAGCAAAACTTATGAGAACTACGTCTTGAGTGGATTGCCATCGGCATTATTAATGAAAGATATATCAGTAATATCATTATTAGGAAACGCGGGTACTGGTAAGAAAGCACAAATTAAAGCTGCAAATGGCATGCCGATGAATCAAGTGGCACTCAACTTAATCAATGGACTTAACGATTTCTTGAATCTGGATGCTAAGACTGAACGCCTAGAAGAACTTGGAGATGAAATTGATTCAAATATTGAAAAATACCTGAATGAGATGCAAAAGCAAGGGAAAACATCATCAGGAAATTCAACAAGATATATTGGATGAAAATACAATCTGAGATTCTCTTTGTTATATACGAAGAAGCTACGAGACAACATATAGAAGCTAATAGAGGATTACAATGCCTGAACTGCCTGATATAGAAATATACAGAAAATACTGCCAAAAGAACATCATAGATAAACCCATAAAAGATATCATGGTAGTTAACGATAAAATCTTTGAAACACAGGAGCCATATTTAGAAAAACATCTGACAGGAAAAACATTTGAGAAGGTTGAAAGACATGGAAAGTATATCTTTATCAAAGTAAAGAATGATGGAGAGATTGTAATTCATTTTGGTATGACAGGCAACGTGGCATATTTTAAGCGATCTCAGCCAAAGTATTCACGATTCATTGTTGAGTTTAGAAACGGTTACAAATTCTCAGTTGTTTCCGTGCGGCAACTTGGAGAGATTAGTTTTACAAAAGACAGAGATGCATTTTTAAAAGAAAAAGATATTGGACCTGATGCACAATCTTTATCTAAAAAAGATTTTGTTAATATCTTCAGAGACAAAAGAGGAAGTGTTAAATCTGCTCTTACAAATCAATCTTATATGTCGGGAATAGGAAACATATATTCTGATGAGATTCTTTACCAATCAGATATACTCCCTTCATCGAATATCCACAATTTCAAACCAAAGCATCTAAAGAAATTATATAACGTTATGAGAAGGGTACTTAAAGTATCAGTAGATCATAATGCAGACTATAAGAACTTACCCAAGAGATATCTCATTAGAAGAAGACAGGAAGGTCGAAAATGTGGAATCTGTTCTGGAAGAATAAAGAAAACAAAAATTAATTCGCGTTCAACATATTACTGTTCAAAACACCAGGAAAACATAAATTGATATCTTATAATACATTCTAGAAT
>CAZOXV010000034.1:0-3828 GCA_964583935.1 uncultured Methanosarcinales archaeon
AAAGATGAACGGTATCTCTTTTATTTTTACTTTACCGAACTTCCGTTCATATGCAAATACGAGATCAAGAAATATTTTGTATCCTTTTTCTGATATATCATCACGAAGAGTATTGTATGCTATCTTTTTCAGCATGAAAAAACCAGACATTGGATCTGTAATTTTGGTATTCAGAAACGGTTTTGCAATGTTTGCAGCAATCTTGCTGATAAACAATCTTTTTTTCGACCAATTTTCTACCCCGCCCTTTTTTATAAATCTAGAACCACTAACAAAATCATGATTCTCTATGAATTTCAGCATTTCTTTTATTATGCTTGGGTCGTGCTGTCCATCAGCATCCATTACTAACAGGTATCTGTACTTTGCTTCAGAAAATCCGTGTATGACCGCAGAGCTGAGTGATATTTTTTTCTTTCTTCTTATGCTTCTTGTATCTTTTATTCCTGCTTCATCTACAATTTTCCATGTCTTGTCTGGAGAATTATCATCTACAACAATAATTTCATGAGTTATCCCAAGTATGCTTTTCTTTACCTCTCTTATTGTATTTAGAATTGTATGTTTCTCATTATATGTTGGTATTATAATTGAAAGCATACTTGAGAAAATATTCAGCCAGATAATAAAACTTACGAAACAAATATGAGCCTTGGAGGATTGCAATTAGTTTAACTAATGGCTCCCAACAAACTTTTTGGTTTGTTGAGGACTTCAAATACTCAAGGTGAAAGAAATGAGCCGTGGAGGATTCGAACCCCCGTCATCCGGTCCGAAGCCGGACGCACTATCCAGGCTATGCTAACGGCCCTTTTTGTTTTTGAGCTTGAGCGTTAGCGAAACTCAGTCGGTGCGAATGGACGAAACCACTCCCACGGCTATGCTAACGGCCCTTTTTGTTTTTGAGCTTTACCTATATTTTATCCGAGAAAACCTCTTATCATTTAAAAATCTGTCTTATACATTTAATATTTTACGAGCTTCGTTATATCCACAGTCGATTATTCTGTGCATCTCATTCTTTCTTTTTTGGTTAACTGGTCCTACTGGTGGTCGTATAAGATAGAAGTTCTTTGTTTTTTGCAAGTGTCTTTCAATTTTCTCAAAATGAAATTGTCTTTGCGCTATTGATATTGATTGTTGTATCATCTGCAGTTTTGTGGGGTTATCGTTCACTATGAAATTAAAATTTGCCATGCAGACATCAACTCCTATTATTATGTCGTATTTTCTTTTGTCCAATGTATCAATACACATTGGATTAACTATGCCACCATCAACAAATATTTTTTTATCTTTGTACATTGGAACGAAAACTGCAGGTATTGCTGTGCTTGCTCTTATTGCATCAATTATCTTTATCTCTTTGTCTTTTATAACTTCAGATTTGTCTGAGGCTTTAAGTCCTGTAGGTGTGAAAATGTACTCTCTGCCTGTTTTTATGTCAACGGTATTTATGACTAGTTTGATTTTTGTATCTGAAAATGTCTTTTTTCCAACGCTTTTGTGTAGTTCTTCTTGGATTCTCTTACCTTTAAAGATTCCTGGTCCCGCAACCTTTAAATCTCTTATATCTGATAGCTTTAGTCTGGTTTGCCTTGCGAATTCTATCATCTCTGTTGAATTGTATCCTAGCGCAATCAAAGATGCTGTTATGGATCCGAATGAGGTCCCTACTACCGTCGTAACAATCGCTTTTTCTTTTTTAAGAAAGTCTTCTATTGCTTTGTATGCACCAAACTGCGAAAATCCTCGCAATGCACCACCCGAGAAAACTAGTGCTACTTTCTTCATAGTTAGAATTTAAACAACCTTTTATTTATACTTTCTTATATTGATGTTGCTATGTTAGTATAAAAATAATTAGAAAAAGAAATAATTATAATTTTTCCTGGCTTTTTACTAATCTTGCAAGGTAACCAGAGATAATATTCTTTAATTTTTTGGAAGAGACAACAATCTTATCGCTTATAAACGCTTTATTCTCTTCATAGTTATCAGTAAGCTCATCACCGTATTGCTTCATTATCTCTTTACTTACTCTTTTGATTTTACTTGTTTTGATTCTTCCCAAAAAATTCACCTATCTCCTTTGAGAATTAGAAGCTATTTATAAATCTTGCTCTTGTAAATTCTGTTGTAGAACAACTGTATATTAACAAAACACTCTGAGATTATTCAACGGTTTTTCCCTAACTATCAACTAATGTTTATATATGATTTCGTATATGGTAATGATATTCATTTGAGGTGATTTGATGAAACATGATATTAATCGCGAATTTAGTCTTAAAAACTTGCTTCTAATTCTTTTAATGCTCACTGTTAGTTCTGCATTGGTTGCGTGTGTCGAGGATTTTGTTATTGATCCTGAGAATGATGGGTCACTAAAGACATTCTCCTCATATGCTGAGATTGAAGATTTTCTTTCACACACCTCAGAAGATAGTTATGTTCCTATGATGGATTCTGCTCTTGGAGCTGAGATGCCTATGATGGAGAGGTCTACTGTCTCTATGGATTCCTCAAAAGCTTCTAGTCCTAGCTCTGAGTCTTCTGCTGTTGGCTCTAGTGATGGCGATTCTATTGATTATTCAAACACGAATATCCAAGTTGAAGGTGTTGACGAAGCGGATATAATAAAGACAGACGGAGAATTTATCTATTATGTGACTAAGAATAAGATATATTTGATACAAGCTTATCCAAGCGACGAAATGCGTGTTGTTTCAGAGATAGAGTTTGAAGAGAAAAACCCTAATCAAATATATATACATAACAATGAATTAGTTGTGTTGGGTTCTGAGCATTCTTCAGATAGATACGATGGAGAAACAGCGGGTTCATCTACAGCATCTTCTGATGATGTTGCGATTGCAATGCCGCGTATTATGCCACCACAGAACTATTATAGTGGAATATTTGTGGATGTATATGATATTTCTGATAAAGTTCTACCAAAATTAGAGGAGAGCATACAGCTTGAAGGTTACTATTCTGATTCTAGGCTTATTGATGGTCATCTTTATGCGGTTGTAAATAAGAATGTCGGCAATAATTTTCGTCCACCTATTATATATTATATAGATGGTCAGAGAGAGGTTGCTGCATCTGACATTGCATATTTTGATGTTTACGATGATAACTACGAGTTATCAACAATTTTGTCTGTTGATTTATCTGATAATTCTTTCTCTGATAATACTTTTATCAAAGGAAGCAGTCAGAACATTTTTGTCTCTGAGAATAATATTTATCTTGCAGGACGTAAAAATATACCTTATCAAGTAGAACAGAAACGTATTATTGATGAAGTATACAAGAGCTTTCTTCCGCGAGATGTAGTTGTCGACATAGAACGTATTGAGGGCTATGATCTACGCGAGAGTACCAAGATTAATGAGATACAGCATATCGTTTATAGCTACTTCTCAAAACTTGATGAGTCTGAGTTTAAACAAACCATAGAGGATATTGAAGACTCAATAGAAGAAATTCAAAGCGATATCCAGGATGAAAGAGACAAAACCATTGTACATAGATTTTCTTTGTCCAATGGCTCTGTGGACCATGAGGCATCTGGTGAGGTTCCTGGAACTGTTTTAAATCAGTTTTCGATGGATGAATTTGAGAATCATTTTAGGATAGCTACAACAAAAGGAAATTTCTGGAATGAAGAGGACCCTTCGAAGAACAATATGTACGTCCTTGATATGGATTTAGACGTTGTTGGTTCTGTTGAGGATATAGCTACCAAGGAAAGAATTTATTCAGTAAGGTTCATGGGTAACATGAGTTATATGGTTACTTTCAGAAATATTGATCCTT
>CAZOXV010000034.1:3838-8850 GCA_964583935.1 uncultured Methanosarcinales archaeon
TCCTTTCTTTGTTGTTGACTTGAGTAATCCTGAGAGTCCTACCATTCTTGGACAGCTTAAGATACCTGGATTTTCTGATTACTTGCATCCCTATAATGATGAACTTATTATTGGTCTTGGGAAAGAGGTAGACTATGATGAGAAAGAGGATACAACACGTGAAGGCGGTCTCAAAATTTCCTTGTTCGATGTCTCTGATTTTTCTAATCCCAGGGAAGTTTCAAAGATTGTTGTAGGTGAGAGGGGGACATATTCTGAAGCTCTAGATAACCATAAAGCATTTTTGTTTGATAAGAGCAAGAATCTGCTTGTTCTTCCTATACGTGAGGCAGAGATTAATTATAGAGATGAGAACGACTCTTGGGGATATAGTGATATAGTTTATCAAGGTGCTTATGTCTTTGAGATTGATTCTGAAGATGGAATCTCGATGAATGGTAAGATATCTCATCTTGATGAAGAGGATTTACTTAAGTCAGGCTATTATCTATATTCAGACAAATCAATATTGAGGTCTCTTTTTATTGGAGATTCTCTTTATACTATCTCCCCACAGATTGTGAAAGCAAACAATTTTAGCGACTTGTCGGATATATCGTCGCTTGTTTTGTGGGAAGAAACTGAGGATGATTTACCTGTAGAACCCTTGCCTGAAAAAAGGTAAGGTTTTTCAATTTTTTGAACATTAAATAGTGTATGCTTACTGTTTTGACTGTTTTGCTCCAGATACTTGCACTATTTTTTCTTTTTATATCTGGATCACTGCTATCTCTTGAAAAGAAAGAAAGTAAATCTGTAGGCTTATGGGGAAAGGGTCTTCTCATCTGGGCTTTTGCTATTTTTATTGATATTTTCGCCTTTTTTGGTGAGGGCGAGGTAAATCTTGCAATTTTTGGTGTTAGTAGAATTGTTCTCGAAGCTGCATTCATATTGTTTTTATTCAAGGGAACTCTTATGCTTCTTGTTCCCTCAAAACATGCAAAACCCATTGTTGCAGTTTATTTTATCATAGCACTTGCTGCTGATTTCACTATAAATAGTCTTTTGTCTGGTAGTATTTGGCAGAACGCTGCAACCCACAGAATTTATGTGACTATGCCCCTTTCTATCGTTTTTTTCTCGTATTTCTACACTTATTACATAAAACTCAAAAAGCGTATTGTGCTTGAGATGACATTGGGCTGGGGTGCCCTTTTTATGTCTTGTCTTCTTATGATTATTTTTGCTAGTTTTATGATAGATCATCTAAGTCGGATGGCTCTTGTATTTGAGTATTCTATTGCTTTGTATATTGCCTTTGCTTTTGATAGGTTTAGGAAGCAGGGAGATACATGGCATGCAGTTACTACACCAAAGATATACATTGTTGATTCAGAATTGCTTGACTTTATGAACAAAGAATTCAAGCGCGATACTCGTCCAGTTATTGAGTCTGAACTTAAAAAACATAATGCAAGTAGTATTCATTCACTTGACCCCTCACAAAGGGCACTCTTCATTGATAATCTTCTTAATAATTTTCCTGAGCTTTCAACGCAAAGAAGGGCCATTTTGAAGACAAAAGTCATAGAGATGTTGGGTCTTAGAATGGATTCTGGTAATTGGCGCACTGTATGATAATAATAGATTTTCTTGTACACTAGTATCTGGCCTGTAAACTTATGTATTTTTGAAGAAAGATATAAAAAGGATTTACAATTCCATATGGATGTTATGGCTGCTGACGATAAAAAAAACATACTCTCTTTGATGGAAAAAGTTGTTGTTATGGGTCCTTCAAAGAAAAAAGAGGTTAATGCGCGTATAGATACTGGTGCGCATACTAGTTCGATTGACGTCAAGCTTGCAGCAGAATTGAATCTTGGTCCTATTATTGAGACAAAGAATGTTAAATCTGCTTCAGGCATTGGTCTTAGACCTATAATTAGGGCAAAGATCAATATAAAAGGAAAAACGATATCTTCGCAGTTTACTATTGCAAATCGTGATCATATGAAATATAGTGTTTTGGTAGGAAGAAATATCTTGCGGGAAGCAGGTTTCCTTATCGATCCTTCGACAGAAGACCACGGCGATGAACGCTAATTTGGGTATGGTTTATATCAAGTTTTTTTATTGTTAGGCTAGTCCGTTTATGTGTGTGAGGTTTTATGAAAGCTGCTGTTATTAGTATGGGAAGTAAGTCTTCTCAATGGACTGTAGAAGAGTTGAAGAAATTCTTTGACGAAGTTGATGAGATTGACATAAAAGATATAGAGATAAGTATAGGCGACGATGACATGGTTCTATATCAAGGAAAGGGTATGGATCTTTATGATTGTGTATATGCGAAAGGCTCTTTTCGTTATGCTTCTGTCCTGAGAGCAGTGACCCAGGATCTTTATAAAAAAAGTTATATGCCTATTGGACCAGAGGCATTTACAATTGTCCACGATAAATTTCTCACGCATCTAATGTTGCAACAAGAAGGAATCATGATGCCAAAAACATATTTAGCTTCTAGTGTTCAGGCTTCTCGAGCTTTGCTCGACAAAGTGAAGTATCCAATAATACTTAAGCTTCTTCAGGGAACGCAAGGGAAAGGTGTACTTTTTGCAGATTCACATGCCGCTGCTTCTTCAATACTTGATACCCTTTCTTCTCTTAATCAACCTTTCATAATCCAAGAATATATTGATACTGGCGGAGCTGACACTAGAGTTATAGTGTGTGGAGACAAGGTTATTGGCGCAATGGTTAGGAAAGCAAAGCCTAACGAAGAAAGGGCTAATATCCACTCAGGTGGAAAAGGGTATTCTGTTAAAGTTTCAGATAGTGTGAGAAAACTTGCGATAAAAGCGTCTCGTGCACTCCATATGGATATTGGTGCAATAGATATTCTAGAAGGTCCTAAAGGGCCTGTGGTAATCGAAGCTAATCTCTCACCTGGACTTCAGGGTATAACCGAGGCCTCTGGTGAAAATATTGCTGCAAAGATTGCTAAATTTCTTTATGAAAAGACCATCGAATTCAAGCAAAATAACGAAGGCGAGACAGCAGACAAGCTTTTCGGTGATATGGGAATAAGTCTTGATGAGAGTGATTTAGATAAACCTCAAGACATCATAACAAACCTTGATATGCGTGGAGAGAAAATAATACTGCCTGAGATTGTTAGTAAGATTTCTAGATTCAACGAGGACGATGAATACACTATTACTTTAGAGAAGGGTAAAGTTATCATTGTAAAGAATTAGTTTCATTATAACAAAAAATTTTCAGATGATAATTTATTCTTCAGTGATTATTCTTATCTTCTTCTCTGAAGAATCGGCACTCTTTAGATTCTCTAATCTGTATTTATGAATACCACTCTTTTTAGCCCATTCATTAGCAGATTCCTCTGTCTTGAATGTTCTGACACCTTGCTTAGAACTTCTTAGCTTGCCGTGTCTTTTTTTCAATCTTACTGTGTGGTATCTTGAACCCATATTATCACTATTCCGAGTGGTTCATATCTTGTTTATAAAACTTATTGTTTTTTTACAAATATCGACTACTATTTCATCATCTATTTCAAAATTTCTATTCATCAACAATCTTAATCTCGTTTTTCATCCAAACAGGATAGTTTCCTTCAAGAATCTCCTCTGGCGACATCCATCTATATTCCTTGAATTCTGTTGATAAGAAAACAGCTTCATCATCATCTTCGATGTCTTCCTTATCTTCGAAGTATTTCTCCCAATCCCACTGACATCTGAAAGATATGCATATTATCTGAAGATGTTCAGTCATCTTCAATGTCCATACGTTGCTAGGACCGAAGATGTCTATATCCAAATAAGTTTGCTCTTTTACAATTTCCCATACAGTGTTATAAACATTGCTTCCAAATTGTATCTGGCCGCCAGGAAAATCCCATACGTCTCTGTCGGTGTCTTTCTTTTTAAGAGTCAAAACTCTGCCTTTTTGATCAAAAACTATTGCTTTAATATGAACACCAAACTTATTCTCTTTTGATTTTCTTTCCATTTTGTTTTGTCTCACAAACAGAGCCTTAAATAATTTACGGATTAGCTATCTTCCGTCTATACATTTTTCAAATTATAGTTAAAATATTTCTTGTTTTGCTTCCATCATCTTTATATAACACGTCTTTTTCTAACTTTTGTATTATGGAATTTAATGAGGATGGTTCATTAAAAATTGGTAAAAATTTCCATAATCCTAAAAGCACTGAATCTTCTGATTTTTTCGAGGAAGAGAAACCTTCTCTTCTTGTACTTAAGCTCTTATCAGAAGTAAGCTTTCCTATCGGGAGAAAACTCATATCAGAGACTTTGCGTGGCGAGAACAATCTTAAGCTTAGGAAACTCCGTTTGAATTTGTGTGAGATGTTCGGTGCTCTCGATTTATATTCTGACCGCGATGTATATCGTTTAATTGACGATTTAGCGTTTGATGGTTTTGTTGAGATAACAAAAACACGTTATAGTAAATTTTATCCTGTAGTCATTATAACTGATAAAGGTAAAAAAGAATTGGATAATCCTTCTCTTGTAAGCAAGAACGGAGAAAAATACGTGTCTACAGGAAAATTGGAGACAATGGTGCCACCTTCTCCCGTGACAGAGGAAGATAAGAGACTTTTTTCTGCTTTTGGTGATTTTCTTTCAGGTTATAATGAAGAACAGAAGAAGGCAATCATAGAATCCGGTAAGAGGATATTATGCATAGCCGGGGCTGGTAGCGGAAAAACTAGTGTACTTAGTAAGCGTATTGAGTTTCTTGTTAGGTTGAAAGGTGTTGATCCTAAAAAAATATTGGCAATAACATTTACAAGAAAAGCAAGACAGGAGATGATATCGCGTATAGGTATTTCTGAAGTCTCAATTGAAACATTCAATTCATTTTGTGAGAAGGTTTTACGCAGGAACGAGAGAAAGCTGTTCCAAGAGAATTATTCTGTCATAGACTTTCGTAGGAAAATTAATCTTTTTAATGAAGCTCTCTCGCGATTAAAATATACC
>CAZOXV010000035.1:0-8785 GCA_964583935.1 uncultured Methanosarcinales archaeon
TGGTAGACGCAAAGACAATCAGGGTGCAGCAGTTTCACCGCTGGTCTTGGTAAGAAAGCTTACTGTGGAACCTTATCGTGCAGGTTCAAGTCCTGTCTCCCCGCTTCAATCAATAAGGAAATCTATGCCTAAAAAGAAAATCTCTCCACAATCAGCAAAGCAGAAAGGCAGAAAACTGCAACAATGGGTGTGTGAAAAAGTTTCAGAGCTGACCGGATATGAATGGGGAAGCTCTGGCGATGATAAGCCAATTGAATCTAGACCTATGGGACAAAGTGGTACTGATGTTAGAATGGAATCTCAAGTAAGAAAAGAGTTTCCTTTTTCTGTAGAGTGTAAATGGCAAGAGAGATGGAATGTTTTAGAATGGATAAAGCAAGCACAAGAAAATAAGGAGGAAAATACTGATTGGCTACTTATCATAAAGAAAAATAATCATAAACAAATTGCAGTCCTCGATGCAGAAAAATTCTTTGAGCTTCTACAGAATCAAAAAAGAATAAGAAAGAGGAATAAATAAATGGGATTCTTCGACAAGCAGAATCAATCCAGAAAGAGAAATAGAAAAACAAAATCTCCAAAACAAGACAAAGCAAAACCTCCATATACAGAAATAAAACTTATTCCAGTAGCAGATAAATACCCACCAGATACAAAAGAGAAAATAATAACTTGGGAAGGCAAATGGGGATACGATATTCAGATTTCTGGTGTAGTTCTAGATCATATTCTGGATGATAAGAAAACCAGGGGATACTCACGCATAAGATATTGGGGAAAACTGGAATGATCTCACAGTTAAGACTAAAGAATTTTCAAGCTCATAAAAATACTGTCCTTGATTTTAATAATGGAATTAATGTCATCACAGGACAATCTGATCAGGGAAAATCATCTATTATCAGAGCTTTGTACTGGTTATTTTTTAATAGACCAAGTGGAAATGAATTTTTGAAATGGGGGGAAAATTCTTGTTCTGTTACAGCAAAGACAAAAGAACACACAATCAAAAGAATCAAATCCGATAAGAGAAATAGCTATATAATTGATGGACAAACATTTAATGCTGTCAGAACAGATGTCCCCACAGAATTAAAAGAAATAATCAACATAACCCCCACCAATATAGCCCTACAAGATGACTCATATTTTCTGCTATCTCTACAGCCTGGGGAAGTAGCTAGAAAATTAAATCAAGTTGCTGGAATAGATCAAATTGACTCTAGCCTTCAATATGTAAATCGTATTATTAAACAGCAGTCTAGTGAAATAAATCATTTAGAAAAGAATATTGATGAAAAGAAAGAGGAAATAGAAAAACTAGCACCCCTTGAAAATTTAAAGGAAATTTATGACAAATATGAAAGCTTGGTTAATTTTATAATGAATAAAGAGAGGGATTTAAAATTAATAAAAGAAATTCAAGATAAAATTACGGACTTAAGAAGGATATTTAAAATGGAAGAAAAGGCTTATGCTGTAGACTTATATTTAATTGCTATGAATAACTTATTAAAAACTGTAGAAAAATGTATTGAACAAAATAGAAGATTAATTTATTTAAGAAGAACTATGGAAAAGGCAGAACAAGTAATTTCAAATATAAATCATTATCAAAAAGACGCTGAAAAAGAACTAGCTAAAATGGAAAAGTTATTAGCTCTTCCAGATCCCATTAGAGTTTCTAAACAAATTGAAAAGATTATCAAATATGAAAATAGGATTAAAAAGTTATCTTTAGAAATTGATAAAAGTGAACAGGAAATTGAAAAATTGAAAGAGAAACTGCAATTTTGTCCTTTATGTGGAAATACATTTAAGAAATGTTCTCATGGGGGTGGGTGATGAAGATAGGAATTCTTGGGGACTTACATTTAAGAGCTACTAAACCAATAAACAGAATAGATAGCTATTACGAAAATCAATTTAATAAATTGAAACAAGCATTTGATATATTCAAAGAAAATGAATGCAGATTTATTCTTCAACCAGGAGATTTCTTTCACAATTATGGAAAAGATCCATATAATATAACTTACGATGTAGTCTCTTTTTTAATACTATATAGCATTCCTGTTTACTTAGTATTTGGACAGCACGATATTAAATTTCACAATACTGCTCTTACAGATATTCCAATACAAATTTTGAACAAGACAGACTTAATTACAAAGCTTGATAATGATCCAATAAAAAGAAATGATGTTTATATTTACGGAAAAAATTGGAAAGAATCCTGGCCTACTAAAACTGTTAGAAAAAGCTCTGCTTTGAAAATTCTAGTAGCTCATCAAATGGTAATTAAAAACAGAAAACTTTGGAAGGATCAGACTGACTATTATAGAGCAAAAGATCTGTGCAGAGAAAAATATGATCTTATTGTATCTGGAGATAATCATCAAAGTTTCTCATTCAAATCTCCTAAAAATGGAAACAGATTAATTAATTGTGGAAGTTTAATGAGAATGAACATTGATCAGAAAGAACATAAACCTATTTATTCTGTATACGATACAGACACAAATGAATTAGATATTTATTATTATGATGTGCTCCCAGCAGAACAAGTATTTAAGCAAAAGAGTGAAGAAAAAAAAGATGAAGAAGAAAGAAAAATAGAATTTTCAGAAAAACTCTCCAGCAAGGAATTTGAAGGAGAACTGAATTACAGAAGCAATATTAATAAAGTTATAAGAAAGAAAAGATGTAGAAGAAGAACAAAGGAAATTATAGAGGAGGCCCTTACTTATGAGCAGTAAAAGAAAATTCAAAGAACTACAGGAAGAATTGGAGCAAAGAAAATCAGAACTGTCTGAAGCTAAAGGACAACTAAACTCTGTAAAGCAACAAGCAAAAGAGGAGTTTAATACTGATGATGTTGAAGAATTAAAAAAAATTGAGAGCAGAATGCGTAAGGAAAAAGAGAAGGCAGAAAATGAACTAATTGATTTGGAAAAGAAAATAGAAGATCTACTACAAAAAATGAGTGATGAATGTGAAGATGAAGATGAATGATTACATTCAAAAAATAAATCGTTTGGAGGCAAAGAAAGAATTACTAACAAATGATCTGAACAAAAAGAAGAATCAATTAGAAAAACATAAAAAGGAGAAAGAAGCAGCTCAAGAAGCAAAAATAATTCTACAGTTAGCAGGAAAAAATACACAGAAAAATCTTGAAATGCATTTCTCTGATTTGGTAACTAAAGCATTACATATTGTATTTGATGATCCATACATATTCTCTCCTGAATTTGTGGAACGAAGAAATAAAACAGAATGTGATCTTTGGTTAAAAAGAAATGAGGAAAAGTATAGACCAAGATTTGCTGTTGGTGGTGGGGTGCTTGATGTTATTGCTTTCTCTTTAAGATTAGCTTATTGGAAATTAGAGAATGCTGATTCAGTAATAATCTTGGATGAACCATTCAAAAATCTATCAAGAACACTTATTCCAAAAGCAGCAGAGACATTAAGATATATTTCCAATAGCTTTAATTTACAAATGATTATCGTAACACATAGTCCAGAGATAACAGAACAAGGAAACAAAGTATTTAACATAGAAGAAGGAGAAATTAAGGAAGTATTATGATTAAGAGAGATCTTGAAGTTAATTTCAATTGCGTGATTTGTGGAAGAAATTATAAGTTTTTTCTTAATGAAGAAGCGTATAACAAATACATAAATAACGAGGAAGCAACTTTGTCAGCAGCAGAATTGTTTCCAAACTTGATGAAAGAGGAAATAGACCTAATTGAAACAGGCGTTTGTGAATACTGCGCCTAAAAAAGGGGACAGTTGTATGACAAAAGAAAGAATTCTATTTGTAGGACAGCATCCTGATTGTTTTTCTGGAAATGGAAATATGTTGGGAGCAATGATTGAGGATCTAGACACAGAAAAATATGATGCTTGTATTTTTGCAAAAGATGAAGTCCCTGTTCCATTATTAGGAGATCCCTTTACACAAGAGTATGATCTTCCCTGCAAAATAATATCTGCTTTTGAAGAAAGAAATCAAGATTCTTGGGGAAAGGGGAGATTGCTGTCTTTTATTGATCAAATAAAAATAGATCAACTTGTGTTTGTTGGAATTGATATTTGGAGATATTTAGAAATCTTTGAATCAATTAAAAGGCTCCAGAAGATACACAAATTCTCTTGGAAAGTTATTGCTCCTTATGATCTTGATCATATTAGAGAAGATTGGCTTACTTGGTTCAGTTTTCCAGATGAAGTTTATGTGTATTCAATGTTTGGATATAACATGCTCAGTTCTAAATTATCCAATATAAAATTCTTTCGTCCTAGACTTCGTTTTAACAACTTGTATTATCCACTTTCAGATGAAGAGAGAAAGGATGTTAAAAATAAACTATTTTCTGATATTGAGGAAGATGATTTTATTTATATTTTTGTAGGAAATAATCAGCTTAGAAAGAATATTTATAATACTGTTGCTGGTTTTGCAGATGCATTAAAAAAAGATTCAAATATTGTTTTGTATATGCATTTGAATAGTGTAGATCATATCTTCAGCATTGAAAGACTAAAGAAAGATTTTGACATTCCAGAAGGAAGATTAAAACATAATGCTAATAGCAGAAAATTATTTCCACATGAAATGAATTTAGTTTACAACGCTTGTGATTGTCATTTGCTAGCCTCACTACAAGAAGGATTATCATGGACTGTCGTGGAATCAAAGCTGTGTGGTCTTCCTAGCTTAATTAGTGAAACTACTGCACATCATGATTTTATAAACATGGAAACAATTCTTCCCATTCCTTGTACCACAGAAGAATTTATAACTCTTCCAACAGAATATGGTCCTAGCTACATTCAAGTCAAAGCTCCTTCCAAAGCTGATGTAAGAAATGGAATTCTACAAGCGAAGGAGACTATTCTCAACTGGTCAAAAGAAGACATACAAAATGAAGCAAGAAAACGAGGTGAGGAATGGATAGAATCTTGTGATGATATAAATAAAATTCTTTCCTACTCAACATTCACGAAACAAAATATAGGGGAATTTATATGATCAAGTATGTTGGACCCATGTATGGTCCCTCTGGTTATTCTGATGCTAACAGAGATTATATAAGAGCACTTTCATTATTTACGAATGACATAACAATAAAATCCTCAAACAGATTAAATTCCTTAGAAAATATTGAAAAGGAAATGTATGATTTTCTATCACAATTTATAGATAAGAAAATAAATTATAAAGCAGTTATCCATCATTATATTCCACAACATTTAGAAAGGCATGTTGAAAAAAATAAAATAAACATTGGATACAATACTTGGGAAACAGACAAACTTCCTAAGCATTGGGTTGATAAAATAAATAAGAATCTTGATGCTGTCTTTGTTCCATCAGCATTCAATAGAGCAGCTTACTATCATAGTGGTGTGGAAATACCCATAGAAGTCATTCCACACTGTTTGGACACAAATCTTTATGAAGAATCAAAGATCGATCTGCAAATTCAAAACAGAAAAGATGATGTGTTTAAATTCATTTCAGTTTTTCAATGGACAGAAAGAAAGAATCCTGTAGGATTATTAAAAGCGTACTTCACAGAGTTTGCTGGAGAAGATAATGTTGTTCTTATATTAAAAACATATGGATCAAATGACTCCACAATGGAAAAGAACAGATTACTTGAAGAAATAATGCAGATAAAGAAAAATTGTAACTTGAATCAATATCCTCCAATTTATTTTATTGGAGATATTTTAAATAAGAATGAGCTTATTTCTCTTTATCAACAAAGTGATTGTTTTGTTCTTCCTACTCGTGGAGAAGGCTTTGGATTGCCTTATGCTGAAGCTGCTATAACAGGAAATCATGTGATAGCTACAGATTTTGGAGGACAAAGAGAATTTCTACATCCAGAATTTTCAGAGTTAATCAGCTATCAACTTACTCCAGTATACGGAATGAACTGGATTCCAAATTATGATTCCACTATGAATTGGGCTGAACCTAATCTTATACATTTGAAATCTGCTATGAGAACAGCAACCAAACTCTCATCTAAGATGGATCAAATAAAAGAGAAAGCAAACAAGCATATAAAAGCTAACTTGAATTATTATAGAATAGGAAAACTATTTATTAAAACACTAGACAAATATATGAGTTAGTTATGCCATTAATTGATCTCTCAAAAGCAACGGTACAAGTGGATGAAAATTTTGTTGATAAAGAGGGGAATCCAAAAAAGGAAGCAGCTATCTTTGAGGACAATGTAATTGTCTGTCATCCAGAGATGAAAGAAAAGGTGGAGACAGCAATAAATTTATTCTTTAAAGGAGGACTTGATGGGAATAACGAACATAGCAACCACGACTTATCCAATCAGTAGACTTTCTGAAATAGTGGAGTATATCAAGGAAAGACAAGAACCGTATGGATTGATTGTCAATAAGGATTACAATATATATGTGCATAGAGAAGGAACTAAAACTTTTAACGAAAAAATAAATAAGCAAAAGAATGTTCTTATGGGAATTTATAATGAACATGCAAATGCTGATGAAGTTTTTGAAGATTATCTAGCTGCAAAGAAAAAGGTGAAAGAAATTAAAGAAGAAATAATAGAACAAAAGCAAAGACAACATAAATCTCCTAGAAAGAGAAGACATTATGAATAAAATTGCCTGTGCTATATTTTCTTTTGATCGTCCAAACTATTTAAAGAAAACGATTGACTCTATTATTCAAAGTTACAAGAATTGTTCAGTAGATATTGATTTTCACTTTTTTCAAGATTCTACAATTACTATCAAAAGAAGAAGATGTGGATCAGAGAAGGGTGAGAAAGAAGCACAAAAACTGCTTGAAGCATACAAAAAAGAGCTCCCTTCAGCAAAATTGTACACAGCTTCCTACAATTTAGGAGTTGCTAATCAAAAAGCAAAAGCACATCTACTGTTTAAAAATTATAGCAAGGTGATGTTCTTTGAAGATGATATGATTATTTCTCCTTATTACTTGCAACTAATAATAAATATGAGCAAACAATTTCCAGACTCAATAGTTCAAGCATGTGATAGAACTGGGGGACTTCCTAATGATGATTTCAAAAATCATTTGAATGAAGTGTTTGAATCAAATTGTCACTTATGGGGATACTTAATGTCTGAAGATACCTGCTCAAAAATAGATCCTCTACTAAAAAGATACTTGAAATTTGTTGGTGACGATTATCAAAAAAGACCTGAATCATTAATCCGTGAACATTTTCAAGTAAAAGCATCATCACACGATGCCATCCTCACAAAAGCAATGAAGAAAAATGATGTAAAGAAATTTACAACTAGAGTTCCAAGAGCAAAATACATTGGAGAGAAAGGGATTCATGCTGATCCACAATGGTTTAAAAAATTCAATTTCCATAAAGATAAACCATATATATTTGAACAGGACAAAGATTTAAAAGAGTTTAAAGAAGTATCATGAATTCAAAATTTAACAAAGGAGAACAAAAATGATGGAAGAAATGCACAAATCCACTATCGTTAGACTAATTAATCAAATGGAAGATGAGATTAATTCTCTCAAAAAACAAAATCAAGCATTGCAAGAGAACAACACTAAGCTTGTAAAAGAAAACAGAGGGTTAAAGAATGATTTGGAAAAACTATGTAGAAAAACTTTAGAAGAAACTGAAAAAGATGATGATATTCTAAAAAGAAGTTGGTTGCGTGCACCTGAAATCAGTAAACAAAAAAGGGGACTTGTATGATTAATTTTAAGCCAGTGACATTACATGCCAGAGATCTTGACGACTGTTGGTTTATGCTTCTAGATTATCTTTCCAGATATGGAAGAAATTACGATATAACTGCTGGCTCTTATGCTGGACAGAAAAGATCGACATTTGATTATGTAGCAGGATTTATCAATCATCCTCATAATCGTCCACTAGCACCAAGAGTTCCAGAATCTTGTACTCTACCACCACCTACAACTGATAATGAAATTGAGCAGTATTTTGCTAACTATCTAATGAATAGCGAATTGGAACCTAACGAAGATTATCGTTATGCTACTTGGATAGTTGGTGGGCGTTATGAAATTCCCAAAGCCCGCATACTATTTACTGGAATGGAAGAAGATTATGAAATGGCATGGGATTCCCCTGGAGTTATAGAAGTCCCAAATCAACTCGAATGGATGATCAATCACTTCAAAGAGAAGGGTCTTGGAAACGCTCATTGTTATATTACTATCGGTTATCCAGAATCCAGCTTTGCTTATGATATTCCCTACGAAAATGAGACTGAGAGAAGAACTTCTCCATGTCTTAGGGGATTAGATTTCAAAGTAATTGATGGAAAGTATCTAACCACCAATGTGATCTATCGCTCTTGGGATCTTATTGCTGGCTGGCCTACTAATATGGGTGGATTTACTCTGCTAAATGAATATGTAGCTAATGAGCTTGATATTGAGCCCGGACCATTATCTTTCTCTTGCAAAGATCTCCATGCGTATGATCATACTTGGGAATATCTGAGAGCAAGACTTGGAAAGTAATAATTCGGCCATGTGTCGGGAAAGGAGAATTTATGTTGGAGAATATAAAGATAGGAGATAGGGAATCAGATGAAATAATGGAAACAAAATCAACCGCCATAATGCAACTAACCAATATCTTAGGCTATGATAACTTCGGAAACCTTTGTCAGTTGTGGTATTGTCAGAATACTGGCCAAAAGGAGTGGCGAGAAATTGGTTTTATAAAAGATATGGATATATAACCAC
>CAZOXV010000036.1:0-8679 GCA_964583935.1 uncultured Methanosarcinales archaeon
AGAGAAGAAAGAGTTTGTTGAGAAACAAAAAGTGCTTGAGACAACCATCAATCAGGTACAGAACGAGCATGACGTAATTTCCCAGATTGTCAAAGAAAACAAAGAGCTGGGAGAAGAGCTTGTTAAGAAAGAGGAAGATCTCAAAAAACGCCAGACTGCCTTCGAGGATGAGGTAAAGCTCTGGACAAATAGGAAAAAGGATCTAACTGCCGAAGTTGTTTCGCTGAAGAATGCTAAAGAAAGTATAGAAAAAGACATTAAAGAAGCTAAAGAAGAAGTCAAGATTCTTAATCATCAACTTCATCAAAAGGAGATATTAATTTCTTCCAATGAAGAGATAAACAAATTCAAACAAGAGCTTCTCGACAAAGAGGATGAGATTACTGAACGCGAAGAAAAGCTGAAAAAGGCTGAAGAAGAATTTGATAGAAAGTTCTCTCTTATCGAGCATGGTGATAACCTGCTAAAACAGAGAGAAGAAGAAATAGGAAAAGACAAAGCGGCTATCAAGAGTCAGTTAGATGAGATTTCCAAGCGCGAGAAAACATTGACTGAGAAAGAAAAAGAGCTGAAAGAGCTTTCGTCAAGCCTCAAAAAACAAGCTTCTGAGTTGATGCGCGAAGAATCTTCATTAAAGAAAAAAAGAGAATCAATAGAATCATTACAACAAAAAGTGGTTGCTGAAGAGGATGAGTTAAAGTCTAGGAAAAATTCTTTGGAAAAGAAGGAAAAAGAAGTTAAGAAAGAGCTCGATGAGAAACTTAAGATGGTTGAATCTTTGAGAAAAGAAGAGGCCGACCTTAAAACTTCTTCTGAAACTTTAACTGAATCCAAGCAATCTCTTGAAAAATATAAGGCACAGCTCGAAAAAGACTTAAAGAAGCTCAAGGATGACATCGAGAAGGCATCTGAGACAAATAAGAAAAAAGCAGACCAGCTTAAGGAGCTTAACTCTGAGATTGCAGGTAAAACAGGAACAGTTCAGCAGCTTAGGAAAGAACTTACTGATGAGAAGACAAAACTTTCGAAACTTTATACTGAGACTTCCAAGAAGGATCAGTCACTCTCAAAACAGATTGTTGACCTTGCTGAAAGAGAAAAAGAAATCAAAGCAGAGGAAAAGCGTCTTGATTCTCTTGATAGAAATTATAGAAAGACCAAAGCCGATTTGGAAAAAAGAGAGAAAGCCTATGCGAAGAACATCGCTTCTCTTAATCTTTTGGCTAAAGAGCTTGAGACCAAGTCAAAACATCTTGCAAAGCTTGAGGCAGATTTAAACAATAGAAAATCAGAGAAAGAAAGACACATAAAGGAAGTTGAAGAGAAGTATGATTCCTTATCAAAAACAATAGAGTCAAAGACCAAAGAAAAGACACTTCTTCTTGAAGAGATTAGTGCATTACGTGAAAATGTAAGGAAAGAGACACAGGCATTCAAAAATCTCAATAAGCAGAAGGAAGAATTAAACTCTGATGTAGAAGAGATAAACGGATATTTCAAAAATAAACACGCAGAGCTGAAGAAGGTTCTTGATGAGCTTTCTGCAAAAGAGAGTGAGCTTGCTGTTACCAATGGCAAGATAGAATCAAAATCAAAAGAGCTCAATACACTTGAGAACAAGATAAAAGACAAAAAGAATGATCTTACTTCTAAATACGATGCATTACAGAAAGAGATTGATGAGCTTAACAAAAAGAAAGTTGAGCAGGAGAGATTTATTGAGCAGCGCGAAACAACAGTCACAAAAGTTAAGTCTGAGCTTGCTAAATTCCAGAAATCCATAGATACTTTGAGAGTTTTCAAACAGAAGCTTTCCGATGATATAGTGAAATTGGATGAATACTCTCAGAAAAAGCATCAAGAATTAAATGAGCGCATGGAAAATTATAAAGCCAAGTCCAAAGAACTTGAATCCAAGGAAAAAGAGTTGAAGTCTAGAGAGAATACTCTAGAAAAAGTGGATTCTGCACTAACTTCAAAGTCAAAGGAGCTTAAGAAGAGAGAGGAAGAGGTGACTAGCTTAAGCTCAGAGCTCGATGAGAAAATGAAAAAGATTTCTGATTCAGAGAAAAAAGTAGACGAAGGTCTCAAGACACTCACTGAAAAAGAAGAAAAATTGTCAAAATTACGCGATGAACTCGACAAGCGTAATAAATCTGTAGAAGAGCAGCATAAAAGAACTCTTGACAAGCAAAAAGTACTGGAGCTTAAAGAAAAGCAATTGAATGAACTTGATGAAGCATTAAGGAAGAATTCTCAAGAGCTTAAAGAGTATGAGGATGAACTTCATGGCGAGCTTGATGCACTTCGTTCGGTTGGTTCATCAAACAAGAAAAAAACAAAGAGTAATTGATTAACTTAATACATTCAAAACAATTATAACTGATGTTTATGACAAGCAACCTCAAATCAAAGTTAAAGGATGCACGCGAGTACCTTCATGAGCTTATGCGACGAAATGAAGAGAAAGAGAAGCTTCTCAGAGCTCTAGAAAAAGATATCTCCGAACGAGAGGGTATGATAGAAGATCTTCAAAAAACGCTTGATGCCAGAGAGGAGAAATTACGTAGCGATGAACTTCTTATTGATAGATATAAAAAAGAACTTGATATACGCAAAAAAGATTTAGATAGTGTTGAATCTGCTGTATCCCACCAGCGTGTTCTGTTTTTAAGAGAGAAAAGAAAGCTTGCTGGAGAGGTTGAACGGCTTGAGAAACAAAGGGATAAACTTGCAGCTAATGTAAATAAGCTTGAAGAACAGAAAGATTATCTTGATAAAATGTCTGCTGAAACAGACAAACATATTCGTAAATCTTTGCAGATTTTTGAAGAGAAAGAGTCTCTTATTTCTGCGAAAGAAAAACGTTTTGAAAAAGACTTGCTTCATATGCATGAGCTAAAAATGAAGCAAGAAAAAGATCTTGCTCATATCGATTCAAAAAAGAAAACACTCATAACTCTTTCTGAGCGTCTTGCGGAAAAAGAGTCCGAACTTATACGAAAGGAAGAAGAACTTAATGAAAGAAATCTCAACTTAGTCAAAGAGAGGGATGGTCTTGTCACTGACATCAAGAAGCTCTTTGAAACCAAACAGAAGCTTGAGCTTGAAATTAAAGATCTAGATGCTTTCAGGAAAGACGAGGACAAAAGATTAAAAGATAGGCGTAAGGATTTCGATAGACTTTACAAGAATGCTCAAAAAAGGGAGCATGAGACCTCTATACTTCGTGAAGAGTATTTAAAGAAGAAGGCAGAGCTTGAGAAGTTTGAATCTGTTCTTAATACAAGACATAAAGAAATTGAGAACGCAAAGAAAATTCTAGAAAATAATAAGGCAGCTTTAGATCATCGTGATGTTCTTATCGCGAAGAAGGAGAAAGAGTTAACCAAGAACTTGGAGAAGATGGAGAAGGAGCTATATGCTGCAAAGGTTTTCAAGAAACAAAGCCAGAAAATAAAAGCAGAGAATGAGAAGATATCTACCAATCTTGAGACCAGAGAGAAAAAACTTGCAGAGCAGGAAAAGAAAGCTGATGAAGTCCTCAAAAAAGAGGCTAACTTGTTCTCAATGCAGACAGACATTGATTCTGAGAAAAAAATAATAGAAGTTAAGAATTCTGATTTAGAGAGAAGAAATTCTGCGCTTAACAAGGAAAAAGTTGCTCTTGATATAAAGAAGGATTCCCTTGATGAAAGAGAAAAGAATATTGCTGAGAAAGAAAAAGAGATGAAAGAGAAGCTTAAATTCCATATGAAAAACGAGAAAGAGCTTATAGAAAAATTCAACAAGTTAAAAGAGAAGGATAAGCATGCTACTGAAGTATTTAATACTCTTAAGTCGCGTGAGGAATTTCTCGAACAGGAAAATAAAAAACTTTCCGAGAATCTTGAGACGCTCAAGGCTAAAGATGACGAGGTAAGAAAACGTGAAGTTGACCTCCAACGTAAGATACTACAGCTCAAACATAATGAGACCGAGCATGCCAAGAAAGAGCAGGAACTTGAGGCAAAAATAGAGAATTACAAGAATAAAGAAGTTATCTTGAATGAAAAGATGAAATCTATTGAAAGGGATGAGAAAGAAGTTATTGCTAACGAAAAAAAGAAGGAGAAAGAGATTGCTTCTTACAAAGATAAACTAGATTTCATGAAGAAAGTCAATGATGAACTTAAATCAGATTTACAAAAGACAAGAAAAAGAGCTGAATATGCAGAGAAGCAGTTAGAGAAGCGACAGGAGACACCACGCCAAAAAACTGTTTCTGTACGAAATGATTCTTCCGAAGAAAAGCTTCAGCGTCGTAGGGTTAGAGAAGAAACAGACTCAAGGCAAGCTTCACAGAAAACGGTCCGAAGAAGAAATACGCATGGCTCTATAGGTAACTATGTTCTAAAAGCTATTGATGGTGGTTTTTCAAAAGATCATATTAAACATAAGCTGACTTCCGTTGGTTGGGATGAAAAAATGGTTGATGAAATTTTTGATTCTCTCGGTGTTTGATTTAATGCCTTAATCCACGAAGTTATTCAATAAGTTCAATCTTTTCCGCGATAATGCTTTTCCCATATTTCTCATGAATGTTTATTTTTCCTTCTATGCTTATAGTCTTGCCAAGATAAAGTTCTTCTTCATCCTCTTTTTTGTACAGTTCCTCAAAAACAACAATGTCGATTTCTTCTTCGAGCATGATTTTTATGAAGGATGTGCCAGAGTTTGTCCTTGCTGACACTATCTTGCCTTCTAAGATTATTTGATCATCGTTTTCAGACTTTATTAAATCAATATAATCATTATAATTTTGGTTCTCAGATAATAGCGTTGTTGTGAGAAATAATAGGATTAGGCCTATGATACTTATCAATATGGCTATGACAGTGATATCTCTATCTTCCATAAAAATTTAGAAATTTGCGCTAATAAATGGTTTTCTCAAGAAATATTGTAAGATATTCGAAAATATCAGATATCTTGCATTAAACTTATTGTGAGTTTGAACAAGCGTCTCTGAGCTCTTTAATAAAATCCATGTCGGTTCCTTTAATCTGCATTTTTGCTTCGCCTGCTTTTATTATGACTTCTTTATTAGCAAAGAAAACAAACATTATAATTGAGAATGCCATAATGACTGCACCTGTGCCTACTGCTGAAATCGTGTATTTTGGCAGGATAAAGGATAGAACAAAAGATGAAATCAGCACAATCAAACCTGCGCCAAGCATCCAAAGAGATCTTTCCTTGCTGTATTCAATTGAGTCTATCGATTTTAGTGTTACGTCTTTATAATGAGTGTGCAATCCTCCTTTGAGGTAGATGATTCTTTTATTAGTAAGATGAACCTTTGAACCAAAACTGTCAATAAGCTCTTCGCCAACGATAAGCATCTTCTTTAT
The DNA here is from genome assembly GCA_964583935.1 of uncultured Methanosarcinales archaeon. GTDB lineage: Archaea > Nanobdellota > Nanobdellia > Woesearchaeales > CAZJJJ01 > CAZJJJ01. The sequence continues at coordinate 5,394 of CAZOXV010000036.1, forward strand.
CTCTGTCATGATTAATTTTTGTGTTCTTTTAATATTAAAAGATTACTGTATTAGAAATTCTGTGACTTTGATATTAACTTTTACTTTCAATGATATATATGATTTATGGCTATAACGAAAACCTTTAATATGGAACTGAAATTTTTTATGCTATGAAACTTATAATTGTTAGACACGGAGAAACTTTTGAGAATATTTCAGGAATATGCCAAGGCCAAAGTGATGGTACTCTATCTGATAAAGGGAAGCTTCAGGCTAAAAAAGTGGCTGAACGCCTAAAAGATGAGAAGATAGATGCATTGTACTCAAGCGATCTTCAGAGGACTGTTGATACTGCGAATGAAATACTGAGATATCATCCTAAAATTGAATTGAAAAAAGATAAGCTTCTCAGAGAGCGCTATTTCGGAGAATTTGAAGGCAAGCCCTTTGGTGCAGATTTTGATTGGAATAATCTTCCAGACTCTGTTGAAACCGACAAACAGATGTGCGATAGAGTAAGAGAATTTCTAGAAAAGGTATATCCTATACATAGGGATGATACTGTTGTTCTTGTCAGTCATGGTGGAACAAAGCGTGCTTTTTTCACAGTAATTGAGGGTATCGAGACTCCAGATTTCAGAAGTTATGGAAACATAATGAATACATCAGTCTCTGTTTTTGACATAGACGAGAATGAATATAAGATGCATTTTATGGGTTGTTTCAGTCACCTCGATGAAGATACATACAGTGAAGCATACAAACGCTACAAAGAATCAGAGAAGAACACATAATTTTTTTCTGGGTTTTATTCTATTTTATTTTTCATTCTTCTTTAAAATTTTCGACTTCGTATGTCTCAACCTCAAGCTTTCCATTTTTCCATTCTTCAGGGTACATACCTGCTTTTGCGCAGAGATTTGTAAAAAAGTTTTCTTTATTAGGAAGCTGTTCCCAGACCTGTGGTAAAAATGTTGCACCCTTGAATCCTTTCTTTATGATTAATCCGTGTTTTCCGGGTATTATGCTGTTTAAGAGTTCATCAATAGTATTATATTCAATTTTTTCTGGTAAAGAAAGTATTGATATTTCTATCACTATGTCTTTCAACTCTTTTTCGGTCACGGAAGAAAAACGAGGATCACCGAAGCCTGCCGAAATTGCATTTTCAATAACATCCTTATATATTTCTTGAGTCGGCTCAAGGTGTCCTATACAGCCTCTCAGTTCTGTTTTTTTAGTCAATGTTACAAACACTGCTCTCTTTTCTTTTAATTCGTCAGGAAGCTCATTTGCTTCTGTATCATCTAATTTGTATTGTGCTCCTTTTATTTTGTATTCTATGGCTTTTCTTGCCATGTTGAGCAGAGTCTTTCTAGATGTTTCCGAGATGGACATTTTCTAATCTCTCCTCTTTTCCTATTTTATATGCAGTTTCAAGTGTTTCTCTGGGTGTTGGAATCTTATTTTTCAGTCTATGCATAGGGAAAAATCTTGAAATATGCCAAGGCATACTTTTATCTATGTCTGCAATGAATCTTGCTATTTCTCGTATTTCTTTTTCGGAATCGTTTTCTCCAGGAATAATCAATGTTGTTATTTCTGTATGAATTTTGTAATCTTTCGCTCTCTTTATGGTATCCAGAACTGGTTGTAGAGACGCAAAACAGTGTTTCTTATAAAACTCATCCGTAAATGCTTTCAGATCTATATTTACAGCATCAATGCAGTCTTTTATTTCATTGAACCCTTCTTCTGTGATAAACCCATTTGTCACCATTATGTTTTTTAATCCATTTTCTTTTGCTATTTTTGCAGTATCAATCATCATTTCGGCAAAGATGACGGGTTCATTATATGTATAAGCTATTCCTTCGCAGCCGTAATAAATTGCGTTTTCTACAATTTCTTCAGGGGAAATAATCTCACCAAGTGAGTCTTCAGAAACCTCTTTTGGAAATGCTATGTCACTATTCTGGCAAAAACTACATTTGAAATTACATCCTATAGTTCCAATACTATAGACACTGCTCCCTGGCATAAAATGGTATAGTGGCTTTTTTTCTATAGGATCTATAGCAGAGCTTATAACTCTCCCATATACAAGCGAATAAAGTTTGCCAGATATGTTCTTCCGCACCATATATATTCCTGTTTTATTCTCAGAAATAGTTCATCTATGGGCACAAAGTTTACACTTTAATTTATTTTCTCCGAGTTCATCGTATAGTATATCTTCTTTCATTTTTATCATGTGTTTTTCGTATTTTAACTTAATTTTTAACTCAATAATATAATCAGATCATAACCATTCTTGGATTTACTTCAAGGCGGTGCTATTACTTTTAGCGATTATACATAATATTTATTAACTTTTAAATCTTGTTTATTCTATGCGGGGGAAGAAACGGGATGGTGCTGTATCAGGTATTTTTTATCCTTCCGAGGAGAAAAAGCTAAAAGAGATGATATCGCATTTGATGAGTCTTGTTGATGGTGAGCCAATTACCAATCTTAATGGAATCATAGTCCCTCACGCAGGATATGTTTATTCAGGGCGTACTGCGTGTCACGCATTCAAGCTTCTTTCTAAAAGGTTTAAGCGTGTTGTTATGTTGGGACCCAATCATGCTGCAGATACTGACAGATGTGTAATAGACTCCAATGAATATTGGGAAACACCTTTGGGTGATGTTCCTGTTGAAAAGATTGATGGGTTTGAGGTTTCTGAAGTTCCTCATAGGAAAGAGCACTCAATAGAAGTACAGGTGCCATTCTTGCAGTATGTGCTGAACGACTTCACAATTATTCCAATTATAGTGGGTGATATCGAACAGAATACGCTTAGACAATACGCATCTAAGATTATTGAACTGCTAGATAGCGATAACGATACTCTTCTTGTTGTAAGTACTGATCTAAGCCATTTTCATAGTCTAAGAACTGCGAAATCAGTTGATAAGCAAACAATAGGCAGTATAATGGACCTCAAAGGTGAGCTTGATGCTTGTGGTGAAAACCCTCTGCTTTTACTTAGGGAGATTTGTAGAAAAAAAGACTGGAAGATTAATTTTCTCGATTATTCAACTTCTGCAGAAGCTTCGGGCGACGACAGAAAAGTGGTTGGTTATGCGAGTTTCTGGTTCTAATACCCTTCGCAACACAAAACTTAAATAAAAGTAGATTTTACATTGCATTATTAGTACTTAAAAAATAAAGGATTAAATTAAATGACTGGAGAAATCGATCCAATAACCGGACTACCAAAAGAGTTGGGAGTTTTCGAGGATATTTCTAAAGATAG
>CAZOXV010000037.1:0-8659 GCA_964583935.1 uncultured Methanosarcinales archaeon
GGATTTGCACCTTGAAGGAGACGGTCTAAGGGAGACGGGATTAGAAGAGATAGTAGGATTTGCAAACCAGGAAAAGGTTGATGAACTTATATTTGGTGGAGATGCTATAGGCCACTCGCCAATAATGGTTGCTGAAGCTATTGGAAAAGCAGGAAGCGAGAAGGAAAATACAGAGACATCTGCAAAAGTATACGAAGTCGTCTCAAACCATTTCTATAGCACAATGGATGAAATACTAAGCAACTATAAAGGCGAACTTCACGGGATACAAGGTAACCATGACCCGACAGGAATCTTCGAAACAATGAAATCAGTTAACTATGCACCTACAGACAAAATAGGAAAAGTGTACATAGAAAATGCACCTCTTAAGAACTGGAAACCTGGTTGGGATGCTATAACAATACCTGAAAATAGGGAATATTGGCAACACTCGATAAAAAATAAGCCAGATATAATGTTATGGCATCAAGGTCCTTATGACGTTGAATATGGTGGCGGGAACAAGTTTGAATGCCCAGATGAACTGAAAGCGGTAGGAGAAAATGCAAAAATAAATCTACATGGACACAATCATAAAAGCTTTGTTAAATACAATGCAGACACGAAAACACTAAATGTAAACATGATAACACAAGATGGATATTTTGCAATAGTAAACTATGATGAAGAAAGAAATCCTACGTCAGTTGATGTCTATAGAAACATGCTACTTGCAGAGAACAAACCAGATATACAAAGAGCAGCACAAGACATATATGGAGCACTAACCAAACAAGCTCAAGGACAGGACAAAGCAGCATGAATCATGTGGAAAATTCTTTCTCAAAAGATTCATCACCAACATCAATATGATCTTGTAATTTGACCTTATCATTACCTGATTCTTTACTCTCGTTAGAAGATTTTGAATCCTTCTTTGGTTTTGAAGATGAGCTAGAAGAAGATGAACTAGGTTTAGTTGTCTTCCCACTGACAATATACCACATGATTAGTACAAAAGCACTCCCAGAGATTACACCAGTCATCACAGCAGAAGGAAGTGAAGGGATTAGATTTACTAAGAAATTCTCAAATCCTAGAGCAATTGATGTTATATAAAGCATGCTTAGCCCGATAATTACAAGTATAAATATGCGCGGAAGCTTGTGAAGCCAGCTCTTCCCAGACATAACAGACTTGATACCAAAGAGACCAACTAATATCATTATGCAAAGACCAGCAACAACAATGAATCCCACAGCAGAAAAAAACATCTGCACAGCTTCTACAGCTTGCAAAGAAGCTGTTGCGATGAATCCAAAGCAAAAAGCCACAATAGCATCTATGTTTGGATATGAACCTAATATCTTTGTTTTTTGCAGTATAGCATAAACAATAGTATATATGAATATGAAAGGAAGAAATACATCGTATAATCCTATTTCTACCCAAAACTCGAGTATGTTGGTTATCTGGTTTGACATATATTGTTCAATGAAAGCCAAGTTTAAATATTTTGACTATTTGTGTACTTTAATTACAGAAACCTTTTTAAAACAACTATTAACTACAAGGAACATATTGCCGTGATGTGATAATCGTGGGAGTGGTTGCGTCCATTCGCACCGCCAGGGTTTCGCTTCGCTCAAGCCCATGTAAAATTAAAAAATGCCGTGATGGGACAATCTGGTACTCCGCAAGACTGGAAATCTTGTTTCCTTCGGGATTTCCCGGTTCAAATCCGGGTCACGGCGTTCTACTATCATTATAAATAAATAAATCTCGGAACTCGAATATACAAAGCACGAGTTCTATCTAAATAAAATGTTAACTTCTCGAAGCGGGTTTCGTTTTAGTCTGAGAAAAAAGTTTTACATCTTTCCGACTTTATTTTTTTATGTCAAAAGATTTTTTCTGAATCTTTCTCTTTAAAATAATTAGTTCACACCATCCAGGTGACCACAAACAAGGAAATATTTAAATATGTGGTCACCTTATATGATATTATGTTTGTTGAAAAACGAAAATCAGATAATGGAGTTAAATATTATCTAGTTCATTCTTACAGAGATGTTCATAATAAAGTTAGAAAAATAAGAAAGTTCTTAGGTAGTAATCTTACGAAAGAAGAATTAGAAAATGCACGATTAGATGCTGAAAAAATCATATTATCTAAATTAAAAGGAATGAAAATTGAAATATTTGATTTCTCATTATCCGATAAAGAAATTAACGCTTTGAATAGATATGATGACAAAATAGACATAACTCATTTTGATAAAAGAGATTGGCAAGCGTTCATTGAAGAATTTGTTTACAATACAAATGCTATTGAGGGTTCAACAGTACAACTGGATGAAGTCTCAGAAATATTGAATAAAAAAAGGGTTGATGAACCGGAAGAAATTGAAACTAAAGGAGTTGCAAAAGCAATACAATTTATTCGAGAAACAAAACAAGAGTTATCTTTAAATTTAATCTTAAAAATTCACAAATTATGTTTTGATGGCTCAAAAGATTTTGCAGGTAAATTAAGAAATGTTGAAGTTGTTATTAGAAACAGAGAAGGAAAAGTGATTCATGCTGGAACACCCGTGAAAAAGTTGAATCGAGAATTAAAAGAATTTGTTGATTGGTACAATAAAAACAAAAGTCAATTTAAGCCATTAGTCTTAGCTGCGATAGTTCATAATGAATTTGAAGATATTCACCCATTTCAAGATGGAAATGGGAGGGTTGGGAGATTATTACTTAATTTCATATTACTAAAAAATCATTATCCGCCAATTAATATCTTATTAGAAGACAGAGCAGAATATTATTATATTTTACAAAAATATCAAAAAGAGAATGAATTATTACCCACCTTAAAATTCTTGATTAAACAGTATAAGAAAACACTAAAAAAGGTGACCACAAAAGACAACAAAATTTAAAAATGTGGTCCCAACGAACTAAGGCAAAATGAGACAGTGCGGAATCACGTTCTGTTGCTTTAGACAACAATAAAGAACAACATTTTTATTTCTAAGCGTTAACTTAAACTGTATGGATGGGGCAGCCTTCGGTATTCTAATGGGATTCACGCTAATTATTGCAGTCTCAACGCTTGCAATACTGCATTATCACCAAGTAGACCAATTCAGGGTATCAATAAATGCAAATACAATAATGACCCATAACTCAGGATCAGACCTGGAAGTACTTAGTATTAACTGTACAGCAACAAGCACCGAAGTGCTCATAGAAAATAAAGGTCAACGAAAATTATTTCTTGAAACAGTAGACATATTTTTCCCTGAAAAATTAAAGAGAAACGACACAGACATAACATTCACCATCCTTTATGATTTCATAGACCCAACGATATGGAACTCAGGTGAAGTACTTAACGTATCAATAAACAAAACATTAACAGAAGGAAACTACACTTTTGCCATAACAGATGAATACGGCGCAAGAGCATCAGAGATATGTACAATTGAATAAAAATAGTAAATGATAATTTAGCGGAGACATTAAAATCCTGCCTGGTTTTGTTTTGCGATAGAACACCTGCATATAATCGGTGTTCTTCCTAGTTTTGCTCCAAGGCGAATTATCTAAAACTTTTGTCACATATTAAAAAATCAAAAACATTATAAATAGAATAATCAAACCTAACAAAATGAAGACATCTTTCATACTAACGAAAGTTTTTATAATAGAATTCTGTTGCTGTTTCTAGTTAGATTTAAATAAAATCTACACCATATTTCACAAAATGCACCTGTGGCTAAGCGGTCTAAAGCACCCGCCTGCAGAGCGGGCATCCCCGGTTCAAATCCGGGCAGGTGCTTTCCAATCACCTTTCGGATTTGAAGTTGAAAAACATGTTTGAGGTTAAAATGAAGCTGCATTTATACAACACATTAACAAGAAAAAAAGAAGAATTTAAACCAATAGAAGAAGGTAAAGTTAAATTTTACAGCTGTGGTCCCACAGTCTATAACTATGCACATATTGGTAATCTAAGAACCTATATCTTCAACGATCTTCTTAAACGTGTTCTCAAATATAATGGATATGAAGTAATACATATCATGAACATTACTGATGTTGGTCACCTCACAGATGATGCAGATGATGGCGAAGATAAAATGGAGAAGGGTGCAAAAAGAGAAGGAAAAACAGTGTGGGAGATATCTCAATTCTATACTAATGAATTCAAGAAAGACATACAAAAGCTGAATATTGAGGAACCTGACGAATGGCCAAAAGCAACAGACCATATACAAGAGATGATTGATATCAATCAAAAAATCCAAGAAAAAGGTTACGCATACGAGGCAAATGGAAATCTATATTACGATACCAGTAAATTTGAGCATTATGCTGAATTGGCACGACTCAACCTTGAAAACCTCAACGAGGGTGCAAGAACAGACAAAGATGAGAATAAAAAAAACCATACAGACTTTGTTCTTTGGTTTGGTCTTGGGAGCTCAAAGTTTGGAGAAAAACATACAATGCGCTGGGAGAGCCCGTGGGGCGTCGGATATCCTGGCTGGCACATAGAATGTTGCGCAATGTCATCTAAATATCTTGGTGAACATTTTGACATACACAGTGGTGGTATAGATCATATACCTGTGCATCACACAAATGAAATCGCGCAGGCAGAAGCTGCTTTTGAGACTCATCCATGGGTAAACTACTGGCTTCATGCAAACTTCCTTGTCATAGACAAAGGAAAGATGGCTAAATCAGGAGAGAATTTTCTTAAACTTGGCCTACTCGAGGAAAAAGGCTATGAGCCTCTGGCTTATCGATATTTCTGCCTTGGAGCTCATTATAGATCAGAACTTACATTCTCCTGGGAAGCACTAGATAATGCTCAGAAATCATACGAGAAGTTCAGGAACAGAATTATAGAACTAAAAGAAGATTCATCCGCAGATAACGATGCAAAGAATATTGATTGTAGTGCATACAAAGATAAGTTTCTAGAAGCAATAAACGACGATCTTAACATACCTGTAGCACTTGCAACAGCACAAGAACTACTTGGAAACAAAGAAATATCAAAAAAAGCAAAGCTTGAATGCTTAGCTAAATTTGATGAAGTTCTTGGATTAGGGATAGAAAGTATGAAAAAAGAAAAGGTCGATATTCCTGAAGAGATTCAAAAACTTTTGGAAGAGCGAAAAAAAGCAAGAGAAAACAAAGATTTTCAGACATCTGATAAATTAAGAGATGAAATTCGAAATAAAGGATATGAAGTTATTGATGGCAAGAATGGCCAGGAATTGAAAAAGATATAAATGTCCATATCAGATAATTATCATGGTGAAAAAATCAGAACAGAAAAGAACTCATATTAGGTCTGAATCTCATTTTGCATTTGATTTGTTAAGGGAGATTTTATTTCTTCCTGTAACATTCATACTTGTTCTATTAAAAAAGAAGAAGGCGTCCGAATTAAAAAGACCACTAAAAGTAATAAAAACATTTCTCAGCGAAACGCGATTCACCATCGCGATAATAAACATAAATATCCTTGTATTTATCATATCTATTTTCTTCCCTGAGAATATTTTGATGTTACTGGCGAACTCACCACAGAATATGTTTACTGGAAAATTTTATTCACTGATAACATCTGGATTCTTGCACGCGAATGTATATCATCTTTTTGGAAATTTACTATTCATATTCATATTTGGAAGAGTCCTTGAAAGAAAGATTGGTGCAAAAAAAACCACATTGATATATTTTGGTGCAATGATTATCTCGGCTGTGTTTTCTAACATAATAAACTACTTCATTCTAGGAATTAGTATCCCAGGGATTGGGGCATCAGGAGCGCTGATGGGGTTGGTTGCAACAGCCATGCTTCTTGACCCATTATACATGACTTTTGCATATATTCTTCCACTACCCATCATGGTTGTAGGCTGGTTAGCCATATACAGTGATATCATAGGAATTCTGAACCCCATGCAGAGCAATATAGGTCATTTTGCTCACCTTGGAGGTTTTCTTTCAATAGCAATATTAGTATATCTCTTCAGCGATGAAGATAAGAAAAAAATGAAAAAAGGAGTATACATAAATCTCATATCTATAGTAATAGCTGCTCTCATAATCTTCTTAAGCTGAATTTAGTTTCTTAGAGTATATATAACTGAAAACGAGAACAAATACGAAGGTTTAAAAAAGAGATGTTATTTTTTCGTCAGAGAAGCTAAAAGTAGAAGCTCCTGTAGTGTAGTCCGGCCAATCATTTTGCCCTCTCGAGGCAAAGACCCGGGTTCGAATCCCGGCGGGAGCACTTACTTCGTTCGTTTCCCTTGAGATTCGAACGTCCACCCGAAAAGGATTTCGTGGGAGCATTCACAAAGCTCATGCAATCCCGGTGGGAGCACTTGCTTTGAATAAAGTTTATAAAGTGAACAAAATTTTCAAAATAGAACACGGCTCCGTAGCTCAGTTGGTTAGAGCGTGCGGCTGTTAACCGCAAGGCCCTCGGTTCGAGTCCGAGCGGGGCCGTTTTTTATCGTGTGCTTGAGCTTGCGAAACACACACATTTTACCAGATTTCAGATAAAATCTGTTTGACTCCGAGCGGGGCCCGTTTATTTCTTATTTTGTATATTACCAATAATTTTATTCAATGTATACATGCTGCTTATATTGTGATTTCGCACAAAGTCCTTCTTGCTTCTACCAGAATCTTTCCAATCAGTCCAAGCACTGTATACTTCGTCTTTCTGATCGTCATCCATATCAGAAAAAGACCAACCTTTTACAAGCCGTGTTAATTTTTTGAAATCCTCATTAAATCTATTTCTGATAAGACGTCGCATCCGAACATAATCCGACCTATCAATCTCTTTCTCTTCAAGAAAATCAGCAAGATTTTTTCGCTTATATTCATATTTAGGTTTGGATAGCGGTGAATCCATAGCAATTGAACTCCTTTCCCCTAATTCATCCCTTTCCATCAAAGGAGGAATTAACCCTGTATCACCATATAACTCTTCGAAAATTGTATCATAGTCCTTCAAAGTTTCCAGAGCTGTTGCATACTTCCTAGCAGAATCAATTATCTTGCCAAGACCTTTTTTATCGGAGATATCACCAACCAAGTTTTCTAAATCATTAACTTGAGATGAAGCACCAAAAATTCCTTTGAATCCCTGCAAAACACTAGTAATATTCTCAGAAATACCATTGAACAATATCTCGGGGTTGTGGACAGAATTAATCACATAATCCTTAGCAGACTTAGACAAAAAAGGATATCTATTTCTTATATACTCATTATGCTCAGGAATCAAAGCTCGCAGATGTCTTCTTAGAACAGTATAGTTAATCTCATTAGTGCTAGAAATATTTCTTCTATTGCTTTCTTCGATATAAGACCCAGTAGAAAGCATTCCTGAACCATATTGTTTATCTATCACAACATCCATCAAAATCAAGACGATAAAAATATTGAAGTTTATAAAACAAACTATAAGCTACAAAAACAGATTATGAGAATTAAAAGTTATAAAACTGCGGATGGGGGGACTTGAACCCCCGACTTCCAGATTGCTCAAGCACCAATATTAAGTCATCACCTTTCGGCTCATCACTCAAGCCATATGAGTCTGGTGCTCTAACCAACTAAACTACATCGGCAAATGTAAATGTCAACAGGAACTAGTGTTTGTAAGACATTTAAAAAGGTTTCCACAGAAAAAATCAGCTATTAAGAAAAACCTTTAAAACCACTAAACACAAACAATAACCTATGGACTATCTCACAGGCTTCGAGAGCAAATATTTTGATGATGAACTATCTAGACCTATAACCTCTAAGCCAATTCCAGAAAAGGAAGGTGCTCCTCCAGGAACAGACCCAGGTGGACTTCTCACATCAAAGATAGTAGGTGTAACTTCTGATCCTACTAAAAACCAAGTTGAAGCATTGCAAGCATCAATACGAGCAGGTTCATCAAAAATAGAATTAGGTTTCATGGGAACACAAAAAGGAAGCGGGCAAGCTCCAACACCAGAGACAATGAGCAAAGAAGATAGAGAAAATATCTACAACCTTGCAAGATTAAACGATATAGAAACCACAGTCCATGCAACACCCCAAGTTTCAAATTTATCAGGCTTCAACCCACAACAAGGAACTTTTGGAGATTCAGAAAGGGAAGAGGCCCTTAACGAAATAAGAAGAGCTATAGATTTTGCAGCAGACGCATCAACAGGTGGTGCTGTGGTTGTTCACTGGGATGAATGGCAAAGACCAATTGAAAGTGCATATGGTCTAGAAAATGGAAAAAACAACGGTGGCAGATTTAAAGGGTATGAAAATGAGTTTCAATCAAAAAAAGACGAGAGCGGTTATGGTAAAGCACCCGTCTTGTTTGTTAATACGGAAGATGACAAAGTCCTTTCATTAAGAAGGGATACAGAATTCTTTGAGCCATTGATAGACTCAGTCAACTTAGAAAAAGATGCTGACGGAATAGGATATCTAAATATTAATTACAAAAAAGACGAACAGAATAATGAAATTGTAACCAAAAAGATGCATTATGATGACATAATACAACACGAGATTGATCTTAATACAAAAGACGAATTCAAAGACTACAAGGAATTCACAAAAAGCTATCTGGAACCCCTCAATAAGAAAT